>JAUWJE010000147.1 GCA_030607835.1 Candidatus Fermentibacterota bacterium
ATCTCTCTGACACCATGTCCGTATGCGTTGGCTTTAACTACAGCGCAGACAGGAAAATTCTGCCCGTTCTATGAACATGCCCTTAACTGACGCAGATTCCAGTCAGGAGCTGATCCCTCTATTTCGATCCATTTCAGGTAATTCATACCCTAATCTATAAACAGCGTATATTCCGCAAGCAAGGATAACAAATAAATAGAACTATTTTGAGGGGAACAAATATGTCACAGGTTTTCTTGCTGCCAGCGGAGAAGACAGATCTTCCCGGAGCTTTCACAAAGCTGCTGGGGAACCTGGGAACCGCCAAAAAGTTGAAATAGACGGATCTTATTTCAGTGAATATTCACCCCGGAGAAGCTGGAAATACATCATATGTGAGCGCGGAAGATGTAAATAGAATCATCAACGCCTTGAATTTCCCTGCGGATCGGATATTCCTCACTGACACAACAGTACTTTATCCCGGTCGCAGAATGTCGGCACCGGATTATATACGTCTTGCCGCAGAACACGGATTCGGCATTCCGGCTACGCCGCCGTTCATCGTCGCTGACGGTCTGCACGGGGAGAATGAAACTCTTATTGAAATGCCGGATGGATACGATTCACCTGTAGCACATCTCGCATCGATAATCTGCAGCGCTGATGCCATGATTGTAATCAGCCATTTCAAAGGTCATCTCCTTACCGGATTCGGAGGAGCGATAAAGCACCTGGGAATGGGATGTGCATCCAGAGCTGGAAAACTGTATCAGCATTCTTCAGTAAAACCGCAGGTCAAAAGCGACAGTTGCACTGCATGCGGAATATGCTCGGATAACTGCCCTTCAAACGCTATTACGATTGAGACATTCGCGATTATCAATACAGAACCCTGCACCGGTTGCGGAGAGTGTCTCGGACGATGTCCGGAACGCGCCATCATGGTTAGTTGGAATCAGGAAATAAGTACGTTCATAAGAAGAATGGTTGAATATGCATCAGTTGTAGCGAAAACCGCTAATCCTGTTCTGTACGTGAATTTTATCACTGCAGTGGTTCCGGATTGCGACTGCATGCATGATACATATCCACCCTTTGTCGATGACATAGGCATCCTGGCTTCCACCGATCCTGTTGCCCTGGATAAGGCTTCGCTGGATCTTGTCACCTCTGCCCCATCGGCTGCGAATTCACCGATTGCAGAGAAAGCTGATGTGGGTGATGATAAATTCAAGGTATTCCGTCCTGACATCGATGATGAACTTCAGCTCTCATTTGCGGAATCTTTTGGCATGGGTTCAATGAAATATGAACTGATCAGAATACTCTGATGAATCTGACTTCGGGCATGAGAGCGGCATTCTACATGATCGTCGCCACTCTGTTTCTCTCAATGGTTCCCGTATGTGTAAAAGCTATCCCGCCTGAAGCGGGTGTTTCCGTTTTCCAGAAGATTTTTGCGAGAGCAGCAGTTTCAGCAATCATTACTCTTTCTATACTGCTGATCAGGAGAATTCCGCTGAAACCGGGAAATCCTCGTCTGCTGGGAGCAAGGTCACTTTTCGGTATTGCCGGAATGCTTACATACTTCACGGCTGTTGAAAATATGCCTCTTGCCGAGGCAGTAACAATTAATAGGCTGAGCCCTTTCTTTGTCCTGATTTTCGCCGGGTGGTTCCTGAAGGAGAGACTGAGAAAAGCTCAGATTATTTCGCTTCTTCTTGGATTCGCAGGAGTCACGGTAATACTTCGACCTGGAGTAATTCCGCTTACTCTTCCGGCAGGTTTCGCCCTTCTCTCAGCAGTATTCGCAGGAAGCGCCTATACAGCGGTGAGAGCTCTGCGCAAAACAGACAGACCTTTGATAATCGTATTCTGGTTCTCACTGTTGATGTCGCTGGTCTTTCTGCCAGTTGTTATCCGAAACGGAGTAATACCGGATTCCCGATCACTCATCCTCCTGATATGCATTGGTCTCTTCGGCGCCGCGGGACAGCTTCTCATGACTGCGGCATACAGATACGCTCCCGGTGGCAAGGTTGCGATATACGGCTACCTCAGCGTGGTTTTCTCAATGATCTGGCAGATAACGTTCTTCAGTTCTATACCGGATATGGCTGTCTTTGCAGGCGCTGCGCTTATTCTGCTCGGGGGGTGGATTAACTACCGGGTCAGATGATCAGATCCCGAGAAATTTACCAGGCTGATCTGCTTTTGACCATGTAGAAAACAGGCATCGCGATGGCAACCAGGTCAGCGTACTCCTCAGGTTTTCTCCGTTTCCCGAAGTTGATCATTATGGCATTTTCGCACATCTCGAGAGTCCTGAAAGTCTTCTTCTGCTGCAGAAGGTGCTGCCTCAATTCATGTCCGAGTACTTGAGGTGTGCGAACTTCGTCTCCCTTGATTACAAATGCTTTTGAAAATTCGGGGTCATCCGCGAAATCTATATCCTGAGCACCGAATTTTTCTCCGACCCAATCAAACAAAGCCACCTGTCCCCGGATGAAGGACACTGGCAGATCAAGCCCTTCTTTTTCAAGAATGCAAATCGTCTGCTTGTGAACCTTTGATGAACGTCCTTGTCCGGCACTTTGATAGGTTGTGAACTGATAATCAGCCAGATGAACCTTTACATCTTCCGATTCCCACTCCAGATAATTCTTCATTTTCCGTTTGCTTCCCCTGTTGAAGAGTCGGAAAGGGAAGCGAGCATGTCTCTCTGTATCTTTGGGAGTGAATTTCGCTCCAAGTCGCTGTGATATCGATTCCCATGCTGAAGTTCTCTTCTTCTCAGCCACGAAAACCATCAAGATAATAACACCCGCAAGAACGAGTATGCCGACAATCAGAAGGACAAGAGGATTCATAAGCGCTCCTTTCTTTTATAAACCTCTTGAACGATTATATACATAGATGCAGGAGAAATTGAAACCGGTCAACAGTGAAGAAAGCAGCATGATTAAGATAACGGAAAACATCAGCATAAGTGAAACCGAACTTGAGTTTGAGTTCACCCGATCAGGTGGCCCCGGAGGGCAGAAGGTCAATAAGACCTCCTCCGCAGTAGTGCTCAGATTTGACATTAACGGTTCACCATCTCTTTCAGAAACTGTAAAGAACCGACTGAGGAAGATCGGCGGCAGCAGGATAACAGGAGAAGGCTTACTTGTAATCCACGCCAGACGCTATCGGTCACAGACCATGAACCGTGATGATGCCGTTCAAAGACTGATCAAGCTGCTTGTAATGGCAGCTCAGAAACCTGTTGAGCGCAAATCAACAAAACCGACTCGTGCATCAAGGAAGAAGAGACTTCAGGAGAAAAGAGAGAGAAGCTCGCGGAAAAAAGACCGCAGCTTCAGACCTTCAGATAACGATTTTACCTGATTGTTTCTATTCAGAAAGTGATTCCATATATTTAGTGGTGAACGGATACGATTCTCCTAATTGGAAATGGGAAGATTTGATCGAATTCAAGCTCTACGATGGAGAGAATTGCCCTTGCCCCTCTGACTGCAAACGAAGAGGTAATTGTGCGGAATGCGTCCCATTCCATCACAACAGGCATCAGCAAACCTATTGTGAATTCCTCCTGAGTAAACTGCAGGGCAGCGAAGTACCTGAGCGATCGCTTCCTTCAGGGAAGATGATACGTCTCACGGACTACGGCCCCTGCGCTGGTTGAGCAGGCAAGCTGAACCCGACCAGGCTGGCCGGGATACTTGAAAAGCTTCCGTTGCCTGATTCACCTAACCTTATCGTTGGAATGCAGACAATGGACGACGCGGGAGTTTTCAAAATTTCAGACAATGTCGCTCTGGTGCAGACCGTGGATTTCTTCTACCCGATTGTGGACGATCCTCGCAGCTTCGGTCGAATTGTCGCTGCGAACAGCATGTCCGATATCTGGGCTATGGGAGCAAAAGCCATAACGGCAATGAATCATCTTGCCTATCCAGCGGGAAAAATCCCGGTGGATGCGATTGAGGAACTTCTCATTGGCGGCGCTGAAAAGCTCCATGAAGCCGGAGTTGTGCTTCTCGGCGGGCATACGCTCGAGCAGGAAGAAATGGTATACGGTATGAGTATTACCGGGCTGACCGATCCGGAATTCGCTCTGACTAATGACAACGCCAGGCCTGGAGATGTTATTATTCTGACAAAACCGATAGGAACAGGTGTCTACTGCGATGCAATGCTCAATGATGGGCTGACTGTAGAACAGTTCTCACTTTTCGTCTACTGGATGGAACGCCTTAACATGTACGCGTCTGAAGTAATGCAGCGATTTGATATAAGCTGTCTGACCGACGTGACAGGGTTCGGGCTTCTCGGGCACGCTCTTCCAGTTGCAAGAAATGCCGGAGTAAAACTGGTCTTCAGTTCGACAGATGTTCCTCTTCTTCCCGGTCTTCCGGATCTGCTTGACAGATTCAATCCAAGTGGAGTATGCAAATGCAAGGAATTCGTTGAACCATACCTGAAGATGCCTGAAAACCTGGATAATAGATATTTCATGCTTTTCGCCGAAGCCCAGACCTCGGGCGGATTGCTGGCAACCTTATCACCGGATCAGGCTGAATCACTCCTGAACGCACTCAAAGAACACGGGGATACAGAATCAACCATTATCGGAAGGGGCGAGAAACTGGACGACCCCACAGTGTTCCTGGAAATCGAATAACCGAAATATCCTCGGTCTAGACCAGGATTCAACAGTCAAACTGGCAATACATTCAGGTAAGTTGGAACACGCTGGATTCAAGTGGACAATTCTGCGGATTCAGCAGAAGAAGAACTAAAGGAGTATTATGAAAAGGCATGCTATCGTTCTGCTGCCGACCTTGTTGCTAATGCTACTCGCCTGCGGAGAAACTCAGGATACAACCGACCTGGATACAACCATCGAAGAACCGGTCGAATCCATTGAGACAAGCGAAGATGTCCCCAAGTATCATACCCGGATAATAACCTCTGATGGCGCATCATTCTCAGGTACCGTTACGATCATTGAGACCGAAGTAGAGAGCACTTACGAAATTACCTGGTTTGATGGTTCTGTGGCTGCCTACCAGGGAGTTGGCATGGATTACGGAACCGATCTCATGATAGTCGGAGCAGAAGGACCGCTCCTTGATATCTTCCGTAAAACAGATAATGGTTACGCCGGGATTTTCTTCAATGGAGAAGAATTGGGCGTGGAGGTCATCTCGGCAGAATTGAATGAAGATCCACTGCCGGAGCCTGCTGATATTGTTGCGCTCCAGCCGTGGCCTGAGTCTTATGTATTTGAAGTATCTGGAACCAATCCAGATGGAAGTGAATACACAGGTGTCCTCCAGACACAAGCCCTTGGCGATGGAGCTGTGGTACTCTGGACCCATGATGGCGGTGGTGAAATACCTGGAGGTGCACTGATGCTGGATGACGGAACTATCGTAGCCGCCTTCTCAATAGGTGTTGTTGTCTACGAACTGATTGAAGAAGATATATGGAGAGGGGAATGGTACTCCCCTGGAAGCGAGGCACTCGGAGTAGAGTGGATTACACCTCTCTAAATTAGCTTCAAGTAATACAGTCCTGAAGGGGGCGGGGGTTTCCCCGCCCCCTCTATGACA
>JAUWJE010000189.1 GCA_030607835.1 Candidatus Fermentibacterota bacterium
CAATTGCCATGATATCGTAAAGCCCCATAGTTCTGCAGTGACTCTCAACCCATTCAGGATCCGTCGGTACGCGTGAAACGAAAAAGGGAATGTTCTCTATGTCCTCGACTAAATCCAACAGCGATCGCTCTCCGCCTGCAAATGTGTATGCAACGATTCTCTCCTGCTCGCGGGAGTAGGGTTCATAGTTACCTCTAGTATCTATTGCATGCTCAGCAACGAGTTCCGGGACTCCTGATGCTATCTGGAGATCATATACAGTAACCAGGCTGTCTTCCAGTCTGTACCTGTACTCATCTCTTAAATTACCAAGAATCTGTCTGGATATGGGTTCGCTGATTTCTTCAAAAGGTGGAACAGAATCCTGGAACATGCTGTCTATCCGCAGAAATCTCCAGTTTGAATTAAAAGTAAGCATTTGTGATACATCACCCGCTTCAAGCCCTTGCAAAAGCCTGCTATTATCCGCAGAAACCCTCATCAGATCCATGGGTCCGAAAGAACCCTGGACAGATATCTCATATGAATCCATTGAAAATAGTTCAACCAGATATCCCATATCATTCCCATCCAGAACAAGCTGTCTGAGACTATCACATAGAATACTGTCGTCAAGAGTTATCGATGTATACTTCACCATTGTACCAAGCCTTGAATAGTATTCCTCCACTGTATCCGCGGGGAGCTCCACTTTTTCTAACAGTATCCATTCGAGCCATCGTTGGCGCAATTGCTTATTCTCAAGCTCGAGTCTGTTGCGCTGAAATTCATGCTGAGTGTCAAATCCTCTTGCCTGAGCATCCTGGATTATAAGCAGCCTGTTAACCAGACTTTCGACTTTGAGGTTCACCAGTTGGGAATCACCATGGAACGGCTCGAGAGCGGACGCAAGCCTGTCCTGCAGGATGGTTTCAGATCCTACTATAATGGCAGCATCTTCAGGGTGCTGCTGACCGCAACCCGCGACAAAACACAAGATTCCCAATAACACTAACAGACCTTTCATTCTTTCCTCCGTATACGCTTCCTTTAATGGTCGATTATATTCAGGAATCAAATGTAGCTTCATATTATTCCATGTCAACAGGAGGTTTTGTTGAATCCGGTTTTTCATTTTGTTCTGCTTCTCTCAGTTTCATTGCAGATGCCGGAGATTCCCTCAGCCTGGCATGCCGGTATTTACGCCCAGGACGCTGAAACAGGAGATGTTCTGCTGAGCAGAAATGAGGACCAGTGTTTCAGACCAGCATCAACTGTAAAACTGGTAACATCTTACATTGCTTTTTTGAAACTTGGATCTTCCTATGTTTACGAAACAGAAGTGTTGGCTGATATATCGGGTGGTAATCTGTACATCATCGGTTCCGGCGCTCCTCTTCTGAGCGCCGAACATGTTGAGATAATGGCCCTTGAGACAGCTGCGTCTCTTACACCGGGTTCATCCTGGAAACTGTTCTGGGATACCTCACAATTCATTGAGGAATCCCATTGTCCAGGATGGGATGTGAACGACTGGAGCAAAGTGTACTGTCCACCAATTGAAGGGCTCTCCATTGGAGATAACATCCTTCAGGTTATTGTTTCAACAGTCGGTGATTCCATGAGAACATTCATCTATCCTCCATTGCCCGGTCTTGTGATCACCAATAATCTTGCCATCGGAAGCAGAATCCAGATAAGAACCACTGTTGATGGATGGGTGGAGAACACGCCCAGCCTTACCCTTCAGGGTACTATGTCGCCAGATACTCATATAGTGATGTACAAACCCTTTGCCGGCCCGCCAATGGAATTCTCAGAAATGTTTTCCCTCGCGCTCGAGAGTACTGGACTGAGTATTGATACCGTTCTGCAGGGGGAAGCACCGGATGATACGACACTAATCCGAACATCGGTAATCTATTCAGACCCTCTATTTGTTCTTCTGACCTCAATGAACAAATGGAGCAGAAACATGGTCGCTGAAATGATTTTAAGAACTGTAAGTCTGGAAACTGGATCAGTTCCTGCTTCGACAGGTGCAGGTTGTGATGTTGCAGGGCAGATTCTAAGAGATCTAGTCCCTGATATTCCTGGAGCACAACTTGCCGATGGGTCAGGACTTTCCAGGTTGAATCTTCTGGCTCCAGGTCATCTTGCTGCTATTCTATCGAATGGAATCAATTCACCTGAATGGGGTGTGGAATTTCTGGCCACGCTGCCTGTAAACGGTATGGACGGAACGCTTGAATCCAGATTGAGCAATCTCCCGCCAGGAGCTTTCAGGGGGAAAACCGGAACACTGAATGATACTTCAGCAATTGCAGGAATACTCACAGCTTCATCCGGCAGGAGGATTATCCTTGTAATTATGCTTGAAGTTCCAGTTGGATATACCTGGACCGCAAGAGCATGGCAGGATAGCTTCATATCCTGGTGCTGGGAAAATTACTAACCTCTACCGGAATATCGATCTCAGAAGAAGACGAATCGGAGTGAAAAACGATTCTATGAAAATACCTGATGAAACTTTAGAATCACCCATTTTCCTTTCGACGAATACAATCGGCACTTCACTAATTTCAATACCCACTTTCCAGCCACCGTAAAGAGTCTCCACCAGAAAGGCATAACCGGACGCTTTAATCCCTGATGACAAAAGAGCTTGTATTACATCAGCATGAAAACCACGAAATCCGCTGGTGCAATCCGTATAAGGCATTCCTGTAACGAACCTTATATACCTGTTAGCGGCATAACTCAAATTCAAACGCAGTATTGACCAGTTGAGAACACTGACACCTTTCAGATATCTTGAACCTATCACAAATTGATATTGATCAAGTGCT
Organism: Candidatus Fermentibacterota bacterium; assembly: GCA_030607835.1. Classification (GTDB taxonomy): domain Bacteria; phylum Fermentibacterota; class Fermentibacteria; order Fermentibacterales; family JCC-6; genus Aegiribacteria. The sequence continues at coordinate 2,829 of JAUWJE010000189.1, forward strand.
TCATCAATTCTCCTGATATGTGATGGCTGGTGGGAAAGATCGGCATCCATCATGAACACCCGCTTCCACTTCCCGATATCCTGCACATACCGGAAAGCAGCTCTATATGCCTGACCAAGCCCCTTCTTCTCACCCCTGCGTAGGAGAATGACCCCTTCATCGGATTCAACCACCTGCTGTATTAAATCAGCAGTGCCGTCTGGAGAGTTGTCATCAATGAACAATAGATCAAAGTCGCATTCCCTTCGAATCTGCTCATATAACGGAAATATATTCTGAGCTTCGTTGTATGTCGGAATCAGGATAATTCGGTCAGAGTTCAGGATGATTTCCTTTCCAGATAACCGTCGTTACGAGTATCAATTTTTATTATATCACCCTCCTGGATGAACAATGGAACCTGAATCTGCAAACCTGTCTGAAGAGTAGCCGGTTTGGATCCTCCACTGGCCGTATCTCCCCTGAGCCCCGGATCTGTCTTCGTTACCTTGAGTGCAACAGTATCAGGAGGTTCAACAATAATGGGGATATTATCGACAAAGGCGATTTTCACTTCACTATTTTCAATAAGATACTTCGCTGCATCACCAACCAGATCAAGGTCAAGGTTTTCCTGCTCATAAGTATCAGGATTCATTACAACATAAGCCATATCAGTGATGTAGAGCAATTCCCATATCCGATGTTCTACGCGAACCTCTGTTACTTTTTCACCAGCTCTCCATGTTCTGTCAAGAACTTTGCCTGAGAGAACTCCTTTGAGTTTTGATCTGACAAAAGCCGGACCTTTCCCCGGTTTCACATGCTGAAAGTATACAATCTGATACAGGATACCATCGATATCTATGACCATACCTCGTCTGAAATCGTTACTTGTTGCCATCGCGCGTAAACTCCACCTTCACTTTTTTTGTTGTTGATTGTTTGTAATACGAATATCAGGAGCTGTGTTCGCCTGCCAGTTCACAGACGATATCAATAGCATGAAGATAACCAGTGACACCAGCCCCAGCGATAAATGCATCAGCTGCTCTCGCTGTAATCAGATTGCTTCTGAAAGATTCACGAGACAGAACCTGACTGATGTGAACCTCGACTACAGGACCATTAAACGCATTTAAAGCATCCAGAATTGCGATAGAATAATGTGAATACGCAGCCGGGTTGATAATAATTCCAATTGAATTCCCGGAAGCCCTGATTATTGCCTGCACAAGCTCACCCTCAATATCAGATTGGAAGAAATCGATGGAAACACCTGCGACGGAAGCCTTCTGTTCAATTAATCCAATGAGTTCGCTCTGGTTCGTATTTCCGTAGTGAGCAGGCTCTCGATTACCAAGCTGCGATAGATTGGGACCATTAATGACAGTTATCATTCGAGGGGATTTCATTTAGCCTCTTTGTCATACGGTTTCAACTGGAGGTCATCCTTCTCTTTTTGAGAGAAAAATCCCAGAAGACTGCCTGATAATTGGATCTGAG
>JAUWJE010000292.1 GCA_030607835.1 Candidatus Fermentibacterota bacterium
CACGGCAGAGATCTGTTCGCACCCGCGGGGGCGAGACTGATTGTAAATCCGGGATGGGTGAACAGCCTGGAGAGTATTGATCCTGGAATACTGGTTTCAGCTTTGATCAGGTCGCCGGAAGAAGACGAGGAAGGCTGTCATGTCACCGTCGCTCATATAGATCGATTTGGGAATGTTGTTCTATGGCTGTCTCACGAAGATGCTGATGGATTCCAACCATTTGAAATTAGATTACCCTCAGGCACCATAGTACCTGTAACCAGAACAAAAACTTATGGAAACGGACAGGGATTGCTTTTTATCGCAGGCAGCCAGGGGTGCATGGAACTTGCTGTCAACTGTGGGAGAGCATCCGAAATACTCGGAGTTGTTACCGGAGACAGAATATTCCTTTCAAGGAGTATCCGTTGAAATATATCAGTCTTCTGCTTCATCTCTACCAGCCTCCCACACAGGAAAAATCTATTGTTACCAGGATTGATAATGAATGCTATATACCCTTATCAAAGCTTCTTTATGAATCCGGAGCAAAAATTGCTGTGAATATTAACTATTCTCTTACTGAACAGCTTGATAAACTTGATTCTGAATCTCTCCGGAATTTATCTGCTGCAGAAGGAATAGAATTCACTGATTCCGGTGCTTACCATCCCATATTCCCGCTGATAAATGAGTATGATGTCAGAAGACAGCTTCAAGTGAACAGAGAAGGCTACTCGCGAATACTTGGCGCGAATTACAATCCCGGGGGAGTTTTTCCTCCCGAAATGGCTTATTCACCATCACTTGCTCCTCTTCTACTTGATATGGGATATACCTGGACTGTTACTGACGATATCCCATGGGTATGGACAGGAAAAACGGTTCCCTGCAGGACAATCCCTGTTGTTGATGGTCTGGCAGTTCTGCTTAGAAGCAATTTCTGGAGCAACAGGATCTCCTTTCATGGAGATGTTGGCAGCGAAACGGCAAGTGAAATAGTATCCGGCATGCATGATTGGGCAGGTGACGAGGATTCATATCTCCTCATTGCGATGGATGGAGAAACCTTCGGTCATCACAGAGAAGGAACCATTGAAACATTTCTCATGCCTTTTTTATCAAGCATTGAATCATTCGATGAAGTCTCACTGGTGACCCCTTCAGAACTTGTTCGGAGGTTTCCATCAGAAGATGCCTTCGTTCCCTCAGGCAGCTGGTCAACCACAGCTTCCGATATGGATGCTGGAAAACCATGGCCACTATGGGATGATCCGGATAATATGATTCATGTATCCCTGAGAGTTCTTCTTGATCATGTGAGGAATCTGGCACTCCGGTGTAATTCCGAAAGGGTTGCCTCTCTGGTCGATAAAATGTTATACTCCTGCCCGTTCTGGTGGGCTTCTGCAGATCGTTTTGATGCTGTTCAGGTCCGCCGAGGTTTGTTGATAATTCTGGAAACAGCTCAGGCGATATTCACCGAAACAGGTGATCGAGAGATGATGGATAGCATCATGTCCGCCGTTTGCAGTATACCGGTAATAACCGGAAAGGACCTGATTAATGCCTAAGAAGGAAAGAACTTTTGCCGCTAAACTTGCGCACGAAGCCCGAACACTTCATAAAGATGAATGTCCTGTATGCGGCAAAGAACGAGTAGCAGTTGTTCTATACGCTGCTAAATACAATGACAACGGCGACTGGCGCCCACAAAGACGCAGAGCAAGACTCTGTGATTGCAACAGGAAAGAGATCTACGGATAACCTGGTCTTGTAATGGATATTGAAGGGGTTCTATTCCTTGCTGCTGGATACGGTACAAGGATTGAACCTCTTTCTCTTTTGCGACCCAAAGCACTCCTGCCTTACGGAAATAGCACCGTTCTTGGTAAACTTATCCGCCAGATTTATGCACTACGCCCCCGAAGAGTAAGAATAAATGCATCAAGGTGTCCTGAAATATTACTGAATGAACTGATATCAGTATGGCCAATCGAGATGTGTGCAGTATATTTCGAGGAAAGTCCACTTGGCGTGTGCGCAACACTTTCCAGACATGCTGATACGATGAAAGGAGGAACCTGTATGATTGTAGACACTGATATGATCATCAAAGGTTTC
>JAUWJE010000243.1 GCA_030607835.1 Candidatus Fermentibacterota bacterium
AGACTTGCGATTCCCTGAACCGATGCATCCAGAGAATCCTCTCCTGCAGCGGAGACCAGTTTTGCCATCCAACTGCCGTTCTCGGCAGACTGAGAAGTGATTCCAGCATTCATCGCATTCAGATGCAGCGCTTCAGCCGCGTTTTCAAGATTCCGGACAGTTACTGAAGATGGTTTATCACCATAAAAATCCTGAAGCAGAAAACCGTCTGGATTTTCTATGTTACCCAGACGACATATCACTATCCAGAAAGCTTTCTCATCCTTCAATGTGGTGAGCCGGTACGGTGCAAGTTCTGATCGTTCAGTATAAGAACCAGCCTTGATTGAGACAGGCTCATTACTATTCTTCTGGATTCTAAGAAGTCTGTGATCGCCTTGTAACATATACCTGTCGATGATTGAATTTTCTGTTGCCACAAAATCTTCCAACCTGTAAAATCCGTCATCATGCTGAATAAACAGACAGGTAGAATCCGCATCGGAATTCCTTTGAAGGATAGTCAGCAATGGATTGGATAGGATTGCTCCGGTTTTCGAGGATATGTCATCGTTCTTCACCCCCTTTTTCCTCCCGGGAGAAGCTGCTCCGCTCTGGAAGATTTCCCTTTCCGCCAACCAGTCAGCGACCAGTCCAAAAAGGAATGGGACAAGAAGAGCCTTCAGAGCCGGCAGGAGTAATGGAATTAATTTTGTGAGCAGCGACCCCTCGCCGGACCACATAGAAGCATTCAGCAGAGCGAAAGCTTCCACAAATCCGATAAGCAATCCGAGTTCGGTCGCTTCCGCTCCGGTTGAAGGCAGGGACACCCACATTAGAAATAGAAGGTATCCGGAGTAGAAGAGACTGCTGCTTCCACCTGTAAGCTGTACGCTTATCATTATTCCAGTGCAGACCCAGTAGATGACTAATCTGTCAGAAGGCTTTCGTGATATTCTCTGCGTGGTTACAGCGAGAGCGGCAGATAGTAGAAATATGCCTGCAGCAATAAGAACGAAGGTCAGATCTCCCTCGCTAGAACTGCTGTGAAGCAATCTGCCGGACGCTATAATAAGTACTACTGCTACCAGTACACTGAAACCCGCAATTCTCAAAATTCTCAAGACAGCTGATTCTCCAGTCTGTTGATTGGATAATGACATATAACCATAAGGTTGTCCGTCAGAGCAATATGTATAATATTACTTCAGTCGTCCCCCTGTGAATCTGGAGAGGGGTTGACGATTGAACGGACTTTTCAGATTTATAGCGTACTTATCTGATGTGCTCATTGAATAATCCAGTTAAACGTCTCGGTGGGAAATCTTTTTTTTAAGACTTTTAGAATGCAAACACTTTCAAGTGTTTTTGAGTGTCAGCAGATGATGCGGCACTGTCATGAAATATATTTATTTGTAAAACCCGAATTGAAGAGGATTTATGAACCAAAGACCTCAGCGCGAGTACTCGCTTGCCGATCTGGAGGGAAAAACCCTTGTTGAGCTTCATTCATTAGCCAGGGAGAAGAAACTCGAAAGAGTATCAGGAGTCAGAAAAAGCGACCTTATAAGAAAGCTCCTTGAAGATAAGACTGAGCGCAACGGTCTGGAGTACTCAACAGGAGTTCTGGAAGTGCTCTCTGAGGGATACGGATTTCTCAGATCAAATGAAGGCTGCTATCTTCCAGCTTCAACAGATATTTACGTATCACCATCTCAGATTAAACGGTTTTCATTGGGCACAGGAGACACCATTTCAGGTCAGGTCAGAAAACCCAAGGATGGAGAGAAATACTTCGCTCTGCTGAGGATTGAGAGTGTTAACGGCAAAAGCCTTGAAGAATTGAAAAACAGACCAACTTTCGAAAAACTGGTTCCCTATTATCCCGAAACAAAGTTTATTCTTGAAACCAATCCTGAGAACATAATGGGACGCGTTCTTGATTTGCTGGCTCCGATCGGAAAAGGGCAAAGAGCTCTTGTAGTTTCTCCTCCGAGAGCTGGAAAGACAATGCTTCTTCAGAGTATTGCAAACAGCATTTCCGCTAATTCTCCTGACGCAAAACTGATGATACTTCTGATTGATGAACGTCCGGAAGAAGTGACAGACATGAGAAGGCATGTTAGGGGGGAAGTAATAGCCTCTACTTTCGATGAATCCCCCAAAAGACATATTCAGGTTACAGATATGGTTCTTGCCAAGGCCAAGAGACTCGTTGAAAGTGGTTACGATGTTGTCATACTCCTTGATTCGATAACAAGGCTGGCCAGAGCCAATAACCAGGTAATTCCACATTCAGGTAAAATCCTTTCAGGTGGAGTTGACTCTAATGCTCTTCAAAGACCCAAACGGTTCTTTGGAGCTGCAAGGAACATTGTCGACGGCGGGAGCCTTACAATTATTGCTACAGCTCTTATCGATACCGGCAGCAGGATGGATGAAGTTATTTTCGAGGAGTTCAAAGGAACCGGAAACTCTGAGATAGTACTTGACAGGCGTCTTGCCGACAGACGTATATATCCTGCAATTGATATAACCAAGACGGGCACCAGGAAAGAAGAGCTCCTGATAGAACCTGATGCTCTGTCCAGGGTTTGGATCATGCGGAAAATTCTGGTTGATATGAATCCGACTGAAGCCATGGAAGTATTGAAAAAGCAGCTTTCTAAGTATAAATCCAACAAACTGTTCCTTGACGCGATGGCTTCGTTGTCTGAATAGTACCGTGCATTTTGCTTATTAACATGGAGGAAATAAATTGAGGAAAGATATTCATCCTGAATACAGGGAAGTCGTATTTACCTGTACCTGCGGGAACAAGATAACAACACGCTCCACAGGAAAAGACAAGAAATTTGATGTTTGCTCTAATTGCCACCCGTTCTACACTGGAAAACAGAAGCTTGTTGATTCGGCTGGAAGAGTTGACAAGTACCTGAAGAGGTATGGCAAGAAGACGGCAGACAGCGGTAACTAGCTTACAGACCGGTATAAGAGGGGGGGAGCTTTCCCGCTCCCCCCGTCGCGAATTAAACTGTATGGAGAAATTCGATGAATGATCACGCTGAAAACACTGATTCCACCGCCCACGAATCAAAAACGGGTGGGCAGGCTGTTATTGAGGGAGTGATGATGCGTTCTCCTTTTTCAACTGCAGTCGCTGTGAGGAAAACCGATGGGCAGATTCTCGCACGAAGGCTCGATATGAAGCAGCTGAAGGACAGGGGACCTA
>JAUWJE010000210.1 GCA_030607835.1 Candidatus Fermentibacterota bacterium
ATCCGCCATTACGATCGGCATACCTTGGGCCAAGAACATTAAATACCTTCTGAACAGTCTTGCTGCCATACACAGATCCGGCAACCTGTCTTCTAGAGTGGACGGAATCATTTCTGCCCTTTGTTATAATTTTTTCAACCACACTCTGTGCAGCTTTTGCCTTTCCCATGCTGGTTTTAATCCGCTCCTCAATTATCAATGAGGTTACAAGATTTCGGAGCAGCCTTTTTCTTGCATCAGGCTTTCGGCCCAGCTTGGGTATCTTTTTTCTGTGTCGCATATCTCGCTCTCCCGATGACTGTATTTCAGTCGTCTATTGAAAAACCAATCTTCTTGAGGACATCATTTACCTTCTCAAGCGAAGATGGTCCAAAACCGCCAATATCAAGTATTTCTTTGCTTGTTTTTTCTATTAGATCGCTAACGGTTTTAATTCCTTCAGATTTCAGTACATTAGCAATCCTTGTGGGGATACCGGTATCCTCGATCAGAGTAGCAAGGGTTTCTTCTCTGCTGTCTTTTTCCTCAACGATTGCAGCAGGCTTCTCCACCGGTTCAAGCCCTCCGGGTATCATCTGCAGGTGATGGATAAGAATTTCGCAAGCGGTTTCAATAGCATCTTCAGGAGAAATACTGCCATCAGTTGTTACATCCATTATAAGATGATCGTAATCTGTCCTGTCACCCACTCTTGCGCTCTGAACTTCAAAATTCACTCTTTTAACAGGGCAGAACCAGGAATCAAGAAGAATGATACCTGCATCCTCTTCCTTTCCATGGCTACTCCATTCATCCGCGGGAATGAATCCCCTCCCGCGTTCAACGGCTATCTCCAAGGAGAATTTACAGTTCTTATTGAGTTGAACTATTTCCTGATCCTTGTTCATCACTTCCACGTAGCTGTCTCCCTTGAGATCACTGCCCGAATACTTGCCCTTTTTTCCTGCTTTCAGTTTCAGTGAACCCGGTTTGTCACCCTCAAGTCTGATTACGAGAGATTTGATGTTAAGTACAATTTCGGGAATATCCTGCAGAATACCGGGAATTGTTGAGAACTCGTGCTCAACACCCTCTATTCTCAGCGCAACCGCTGCTGATCCTTCAAGCGAAGACAGTAGTACGCGTCTCAGAGCTGTACCAAGAGTACGACCGAAACCGCGTTCCAGAGGTGTAATCTCGAGTCTGCCGAAAGTATCGGTTCTTGACTCTTTTTCCCACCTGATCATATCAGGAAGATAAAGACTCTTGAATTCCATCTATTCCTCCTCCCGGGGGATTTATAACCCGGGTGTTTACAGGCCCTTAGAGGGCCATGATTATCTGCTTATCCGCGTCGACGACGCTTCGATTGACGACACCCGTTATGCGGTATTCTGGTTTGATCCTTGATTGCCGTAACTTCCAGATTAGTAGATTGAAGCGCCCTGACGGCTGCTTCTCTTCCGGATCCTGGACCCCGGACCCAGATCTCTACTTTCTTGATCCCCGCTTCAATTGCTTTTTCGGAAGCCTGTACAGCAGCTTGTCCTGAAGCAAATGCAGTTCCCTTTCTTGTACCTTTTACTCCTGTAGTTCCACCGCTAGCCCACGCGAGAACGTTACCATTCCTATCGGTGATCGTTATCAGGGTATTGTTGAAAGATGACTTTATGTGAGCAATACCATGAACATCAGTAACCTTAATAGCCTTTTTCTTTTTAACAGTCTTCTTGCGACTCTTTGCCTTGGCTCCTTTTGGCACGTCAGCCTCCTAACGAATTCTTCCGTGCCCGAATTTTGGCCCCTTTCGGGTACGGGCATTTGTATGAGTCCTCTGGCCACGGACAGGGAGCCCCCTGCGATGTCTTATACCACGATAGCATCGTATGTCCATCAGCCTTTTCTTATTCATGTTTATTTCCGCTCTAAGGGCACCTTCAACCTTATAGTCGGCATCAATGACCTTTCTAAGCGTTGCAACTTCATTTTCTGTCAAATCGTCTGTTTTCACGTTAAAAGCAATACCAGTCTTCTCAAGTATTTCCTTTGATGAAGTCAGACCGATTCCAAATATGTATGGAAGCGCATATAGAATATGCTTGTTGCGCGGAAGATCAACTCCTGAGATTCTTGCCACTGATTACCTCCGTAATTACCGAAATTCTATTATCCCTGCCGCTGCTTATGCTTAGGATCCCGCGAACAGATCACCAGGATCTTTCCATGCCTTCGCACAATTCGACAGTACTCACAAATCTTTCTAACTGAACTGCGTACTTTCATTATTCGACCCTCACTTGTACCTGTAAATAATTCGGCCACGTCTCAGATCGTATGGTGATAATTCAACCGTTACCCTGTCACCTACAAGTATTCTTATGTAATGCATCCTCATCTTCCCGGAAACATGGCACAGGGCAATGTGACCTTCTGGGCTGTCCAGTTCGACGCGGCATTGACTGTTGGGTAGCGTTTCAACAACGGTTCCATCAGCTACTACGCCCTGTTTCTTTGCCATTTACTTCCCTTCCGTCCGCTTTCTGCGGAACGCATATTATTGGTAATTATCATCATGCCGTCAATATTAACGGGCTTCCTGCTGAAATGATTACCGTATGTTCCGCATGCGCTGACAGGCTTCCATCAGCCGTAACAACTGTCCATTTATCCTGGAGCGTCCTTACTCTGTATCCACCAATATTAATCATTGGTTCAATTGCAAGTGCAAGCCCATCAGTAAGCTTCATTCCCCTGCCCGCTCTTCCGAAATTGGGAACCTGGGGTGGCTCATGAAGTTTTCTGCCTATACCGTGCCCCACCAGAGATCTGACAACACTGAAACCTTCCTCTTCCACACGCATCTGAATAGCTGAACCAATATCACCGATTGCGTTCCCTGCCTTTGCCGCTTCGATGCCTCTGTCGCGGGCTTCGTAAACGGTTTGAACAAGAAGCAATGCCATTGGGGGAGGCAGTCCTACAGCAACAGTATCAGCTGCGTCTCCATGGAAGCCGTTCTTGAATGCTCCTACGTCAATACTGACAAGGTCGCCATCCTCCACTTTTCTGGTTCCGGAAGGTATTCCGTGAACCACTTCATCGTTTATGGAGACACAGACACATGCCGGGAATCCATTGTATCCCAGAAAAGAGGGGGTAGCTCCCTCAGCTTCTTTTACCATCCTCCCCACGGATTCAATGGAAGCGGTGCTCACCCCGATCTCGATTACAGCTTTCATTTCATCAAGAGCTTTTCTGACAATTCTGCAGCTCTCTTCCATCATTCTGAGGTCTCGGCCAGCTGTTATACCCATATGGACAGAGCCTCTTCCAGTCTCTCGGTGACCTGGTCAACAGATCCGGTGCCATCAATAATCAACAGGCGATTTTGATAGTACTTCTCAAGATGCTTTGTAATATTATGGTAGTGGACAAGCCTCCGCTCGATTACTTCGGCTCTGTCATCATTTCGCTCTATGAGTGAAGTACCGCATCTGATGCATTTGTCTCCGGGATGAAACTGTGGGTGCTTTCCAGTAAAACCACATTTGGAACACGTAAGCCTCCCTGCGAGTCTTTCAATCACTTCCGCATCAGATATCGTGATAAATACTGCACCTGAAAGAGGTTTTTTCTCTTCTTCAAGATAACCATCAAGGCTCTCTGCCTGAGATACATTTCTGGGAAATCCGTCCAGCAGGAATCTGTCCAACTCCCTTATTTTGCTGAACACTTCCTCGTTCACGGTTACATCGTCTACCAGATGACCCGATTCCACGATCTTCCGAATACGCTTCCCCAGTTCAGAATTGCTTTGTATCTCTTCACGGAGCAAAAGACCTGTTGAAAGGTGATGGAGGCTGAGACGTTTCGATATCCTGTCAGCCTGCGTTCCTTTTCCAGATCCCGGTGGTCCGAAGAAGACGATCCTCATTATTACC
>JAUWJE010000194.1 GCA_030607835.1 Candidatus Fermentibacterota bacterium
GGTGGATACGGGATCCGGAATTCCTGTAGACTTGACATGTCAACCCCTTTTGCACTTGACAGAACCAGAATGTCGTCGAGTATTCATCTAATTGTCATGATTAACACAATGCATGATAATGAGTATCAATATCATGCGTGAAGGGGTTGACAATTTGCATCCCCTTGACAGATTAGGTTCCTACGCGAATATCTTAAATGATTCGGGAACCTTACTGCTTGTTCTTTAATTATAACATGTGAGAGTATTCAATTGAAAGGCGGATGTTTTGGCGACAAAGCGTACAGAAGGCAGGTCACTTGAGCTGTACCTTAGAGAAATCGGAACTAAAGAGACCTTATCCTCTGCGGAGGAAGCGTCGCTTGCCAAAAGGATTCGTAAAGGTGAACAAGCAGCCCTGAATGAACTGACGGAAGCTAATCTCAGATTCGTTGTAAGCATTGCGAAACAGTACGCGAATCAGGGAGTTGCGCTGGAAGATCTGATAAACGAGGGAAATGTGGGACTTATCAGAGCTGCCAAGGGATTTGATGAGAGCAAGGGCTGTCGTTTCATTACATATGCTGTCTGGTGGATCAGGCAGGCAATTCTTCAGGCACTTGCTGAACAGTCGAGAATTGTCCGCCTACCATTGAATCGAGTTGGTGAGCTGTATAAGATGGGGCGTGCTGCGCGTGAACTGGGTCATTCGCTTGGAAGGAATCCATCAACAAATGAGATTGCGGATGAGCTGGATGTATCAAGAGATGACGTGGAATGTATGATGTCCATTCACAGCACACACTTATCACTTGACAGTCCGGTGTACGAGGGAAGTGACAAGACTTTTCAGGAAATGATTTCCAACGATGATGATGTCCCACCTGATGAAGCTGTCGTGCTTTCCGCAATGAGGAGAAGTGTTGCCGGGATGCTTGATATCCTTGACCAGCGTGAAAGAACTATCATACAGTTGTTCTTTGGAATCAATACAGACCGAAGGCATACTCTTGCTGAGATCGGCAGAACCATGGGCATAAGCAGGGAGAGGGTTCGTCAGCTCAAGAACAGAGCCATATCAAAACTCAATGACAAAACCGACAACAAGAATCTACTTCTCTATTTAAAGTAGCGATCAGGATTTAAGAAGATGCCGTTAGGCACAATACACTGGCTACCGCACAGGTCCAGCAAAAAAGGTAGACCATATACCCTGACGAGCGGCAGATTCAGACTGTTCATTCTCATTATCGCTTTATTCTGTACCGGACTGGCGACGCTGTTTTTCCGGATTGGCCGCGATAACGCCAGGAAGCAGCTTTCATCTGACAGCAAATCGGAGCTGATCATGCTTCGGGGTGAAATGTATCAATTGTCAAGACGAGTAAGAGCTCTTACTGTTGACCTTGAGGAAATTTCCATTCGCGAGGAACAGATCCTTGTTGCTGGAGCCGGGCTGAATCTTGATTTTTCTACCCTTCTACAAAAAGATAACACATCTGTTGAACCTCCCGGAGCCGATATTTTCAGATACATCGACGATCTTGAAATGGAGGTTTTACTGGCTGAACGTCTGGCTTCCGCGGAAATGATGGCCTACGATTCGCTGGTAAGCTTTTTCATCGAGAGAGAGAGCGAACTTGCCCGGATTCCAACTATCTGGCCAGTTAACGGCATTTTTGTGAGTGATTTCGGTCCGAGGATTGATCCTTTTACAGGTGCGGTTCGATATCACAAGGGTATTGATATTGCCTCTGTCAGTGGTACACCCATATACGCTCCAGCAGATGGTGTAGTCGTTTTCGGCGGATGGACAGGCGGCTGGGGGCTGAATATTATGATAAGGCATACTGAACGTGTTTCTACAAGATACGCTCATTGTTCATCATTGTGCTCAGTTGTTGGCCAGCGTGTCATGCGTGGTGATCTTATTGCCAGGGTTGGTTCTACAGGCAGATCTGTTGCACCTCATCTGCATTACGAAGTACTCATAGATGGAGCGCAGGTCGATCCTGAGGACTACATAATAAGAGAAGGACCTCATGCATCTGTTTTCTAGGAGGGATCCTGTTCTGATTAGTGCCTGTTTATGCGGGATCCCCTGCAGATACGATGGAGAATCCAGACCTGTTGAGAAATATGTGCATATGCTCAGAGACGGAAAATGTTTTCCATTCTGCCCGGAAAGACTTGGTGGTCTAACAACGCCGAGAGAACCTGCTTTGATTATTGGGAATGACGGATACGCAGTTCTTGACGGCAAGGCAGAAGTACTTCTGCGGGATGGTAGCTCCGATGTTACATCATTCTTCCTCAAAGGCGCTTCCCTGTCCGTCTCACTCGCGAAAGCAATCAAACCTGAAAATATCTATCTGAAAGAAGGAAGCCCTTCCTGTGGCCTGCGAAGGGGGTTATCCATGCCGGGAGTTGCTGCGGCTGCGCTGATCAGGGCAGGCTTCAGAGTGGAACCGGTGGATTGAAACCTGAAGTAGACCTGTGGGAACGTTACGGTCCTTTATTCTCAATCGAAGAGAAACTAGTATTTCCTCCCGATCATCGTGAACTGCAATTCTATTCTGAACTTCGAAGACGCCATCCAGGCAGTTGTATGGAAATCGGAGCAGGTGACGGAAGACTGGCCCATATTCTGGGAAATGATTCACTTACAATAGGACTCGAACCATCATCGGTCATGTTTGAACTCTGGACTCCCCCGGCTCGAATCGGCGTCTCATGTGTGCGAGGACTGGGCCAGCAGCTGCCTTTGCGGGAATCCTGTCTTGATTTCATTCTCTTTCCATACAATGGAATTCACTGCATTCTGGATAGAGATGACAGGAAAACCCTCCTTTCAGAGGCTGCCCGTGTACTCCATCCACGGGGAAGGTTTTTTGCCGAGACATGTCACAGATTTGATGACAGGGAAGATGAAGAGAATGCTGAGCGGTACCATTACAATAAAAATGGCGTTTCCCTGCGTCTTGTGGAGACAGTAAGTCATGATAGAGAGAGGGGTATCATCTCCTTTGATATGGAATACTCCGGCAGTTCGGTTACTGAAGGTTCTCTTTCCATACTTCTTGAACTGGCATTGATATCCACCGGGGAGCTGCTACATGACATCAGGGAAGCGGGAATGAGTATACTAACGATCTGGGGGGATTACGACTGCTCCCCATGGGATAAAAGGTATTCACCAAGACTTCTGGTTCTGGCGGAGAGGAGCGAAGCATGAATTTCATTATGGGTATCCTGATATTAAGTCTGTTGTCAGGCGGGATGTCCGATCTGAGAGAACCCTGTCCATCTCCAGACGGAGAAATCGTTGTTTTCTGTTTCAGAGGAGATATCTGGGAAGCTCCCCTCACAGGAGGAACCATGAGATGCCTGGTTCCAGGTGAGAGTATTGAGACTTCTCCTTGCTATTCCCCTGACGGGCAAAGACTCGCATTTAGCAGTGACAGAACCGGCAGGGGGGATGTATACGTAATGGACGCAGTCGGAGGACAATCAACCCGTCTGACCTGGTATGCAGAAGAGGATCGAGTGCTCTGCTGGAACTCATCAGCTGACAGTATTTACTTCCTCTCTTCAAGAGAAGGTGGAAGTAACTGGGTTTACTCGGTTTCCGTTTCAGGCGGTACTCCTCAGCCGGTTGCCAGAGTTGAGACTCAGAGTATCAGTGTGCTGCCCGGAGGTATAGTGATTGAAAGAGGATTTACTCCCTGGTGGAGGAAACACTACAGTGGATCAGCATCCAGAAATATCTGGATAGGATCCGGAGAAACATGGGAGCTGCTGGCTGATTCCGAACTTGATGAAAAATGGCCCATGTATTCCGCGATTACCGGTGAAATTCTCTATGTAATGGAAGATTCGTCAGGTCATAACGCCATCTGGAGCATTCTGCCCGGAGAAGAGCCTGTTCAAAGAACATTTTTCTCTGAAGGCCATATTACATTTCCTGCAATAAATTCAACCGGCGAAATCGTTGTTTTCGAGTATAATGGCGGATTGTATTCAATGAATGTGCCGGGATGGTCCGTTTCAGAAATCACGATCGAATCGAATACAGACTATCCGTTTCCCCGTCAGTATGGAGAGCCGGTTGGATACACGACTGACTGTTTTGATGTTGATTCATCAGGTGTTCAGATGGCTGTAGTGGGAATGGGCGATCTGTTCGCAGGGCGCATTTCCGACAACAGCCTTGAAGATATGGTGGAGATTTATTCCGGTTCA
>JAUWJE010000022.1 GCA_030607835.1 Candidatus Fermentibacterota bacterium
TGAAGTTCTGTATTAATAACAGGACAGAACTGCCGTCAAAGGATCTTTCTTACCTCCAGGTCAATTCTGCTGATGGAAGAGACTATATCAGAGAAATGGAATTCGCAATGGATTACGCCGCCGAGAACCGGAGAAGGCTTATGATAGAGTTCAAGGAGGTATTCACAGAAGTGAAAGGGAAGGTCAGTTTCTCAACGGAAATCAATATACACCATAATTACGCAGCTCTGGAAAAACACTTCGGCAGAAAGGTCTGGATTCACAGGAAAGGCGCCACTTCAGCAAGGAAAGGTCAGAAGGGAATTGTCCCAGGCAGCATGGGAACATTCTCGTACATCGTCGAGGGTCTCGGGAATCCTGATTCATTCAACAGTTGTGCGCATGGAGCCGGAAGGGTAATGGGCAGACGAGAGGCTTCACGAAAACTCTCCGTAAGCGACTGCGACAGATCCATGAAAGGCATCGTTTTCGAAGGATGGAAAAGATACAGAGGATTCGGTCGAAAGAAACATGGCTCTCCTTCACATGATCTCAGCGAGGCTCCAGCAGCTTACAAGAACATAGAAGATGTGATGGAAGCCCAGCGGGATCTCGTAACACCTGTTGTCAGGCTGAAACCACTTGGTGTTGTGAAAGGCTGAGCAAAAAATGCATGACCTCAGATGGTGTATATCTCGACAAGGTTGATTCATTTGAAATCTGGGAAGAATAATCTGAAAGGGAACTCTATGTTAAGAGAAATTCAAACAAGACGCAGTGTCAGAAAATACAGAGATGAACCGATTCCTTCTGATAAGATTGAATCACTGCTTCGCGCTGCTATGCAGGCTCCTTCTGCTCGTAATTGTCAGCCATGGGAATTCATAGTAATCACTCAGCAGAAGTTACTGAATAAGATACCCGAATTCCATCCATACTCAAAAATGGTTCCGAATGCCGGAGCTGCTATTCTCGTGTGTGGCAACGCTAAGCTTCAAAGCGAACCGGGATACATTGTACAGGACTGTTCAGCAGCTGTTCAGAACCTTCTTCTCGAAGCGGTTCACCAGAATCTCGGAGCAGTCTGGCTTGGTGTATACCCTAGAGAAGAAAGGATGAAGGGGATGGTAGAACTGTTCGATCTTCCAGATCATATCATTCCTGTCGCTCTGATCTCGATAGGAGTCCCTGCTGAAGTTCCTGAGCCCGAGGATCGATTCAGGAAAGAAAAGATTCACTTCGACTGCTGGTAATTCCTATCCAATGATAGGAAAATGGAATTTATACCGGTAAGACTTGTATCTGTAATAAAGAGGAGAAAGGAAACTTCATGTCCGGAAGAATGATCATGCTTCTGTTAGTTATCACAGCGATTTCCTCTCCAGCAGTTATTGCTGAACCATGGTTCGAAGATCTGGAAACGTCAATTGCAGATCTGCCATGGATATACGAAGCCATGATTATGAGAGTCGGAAACAGTTCAGTCACCGTTATTGTGAAGGAAGTATTTTCTGGAGATGCATTCGCCGGTGATACCCTTAATATCGATTTCTGGGAGATGGGTGCATGCATGGCCTATAACCTGACCGAGGAAAAAGAAATTCTCCTTATTCCCGACAGCAGCGGGAATCTGCAGATTGCAGGATTTCCAGCTAACGGTTTCTATTTGCTCAAAGGTTTCTACGATTTCAATGCTTTCCTGCTTGAACCAGGTGTTATAAGCAGAGAAGAGCTTGAGATCCTCTGTTCCGGCAACTCTTTGAATGAACGAATTGTGGAGATTGACATCTGGTTCGCTGGAGTCAGCCAATTCCTCGATGCGAAAGCTACTGAAACGGAAAATGGGTGGTATATCGAATCAAATTTTCCACCTCTTGATGAGCTTGATCTTTCAATGCGGCAGCTGAGACTTGGAGGAATGGACAACCTGCTCATCGAGCCATCTGTCTATATCACAATCCCGGGGGATGATGGAAACGATCTGATTCTCTCGGGAAGGGTCATGTCCTGCTCTGAAAATATATACAGGTGCTTAGTATATCCCACAGCTCCGGTAATCAGAACTATCGATGTTCTATCTCTATACCTATCAGACGGAGTCCATCCGGAGGCACCGGTGCTTGATGTTGAAATAATCGGAGCGGATCCCGCGGATATTGGCCTTTCGGAAGAACCTTTCCTGACAACTGATGAATACGGCAATCTGATGCTGAGTGGTGAAAATGGACTTCTTCCGGTAAACTCGATCCACACAGGGGACAGCAACAGAAGACCCGCAATAGGATTCGGCGGCATCGGAGATAACGCGACTACTGTCCTGTTTGACTTCAGCGGTTTGCATGAAGGTCCATCAGGCCATCTTGCTACCGATATCTTCGATGCTCTTGAAAAAGGAGTTGTGGAAGGTGCAATCAGTATAGACTATTCATCGGAAATAGCCCGTTTCAAATTACACATCAGGAGACAGTGACAATCAGACTCAGTGGTGCAAAAAGAAGCATGATGACTTCTATCTTATCCCGAAGAAATCCCTTATTCGACCAAGGATATGATCCTTTTGAGCAGGCTGTTCGTGTTCTTGTTCCTCGATTGATCTATCCATCACCCTGCTTGAAAGATCCTCCAGTCGCTTTTCCAGCATTTCAGAAAGTGGTTCAAGGACTGAGGGTTCCGTTTCCAGCAGGTCGGCCAGACCATCTTTATTAACAACTATTACTTCAGTTTCAGATGCTGCGGAGGCCGATGCGGAGCGCAGCTCACCTGTAAGAAGGCTCATTTCACCAAAGTAATTTCCTTCCTGGAGGTCTGCGAGATGAGTTTTTCGATCTGAGTTATCAGAGATATAAATATCGACCTTGCCTTCCGAGATAATGAACAGGGAATCACCTGAATCCCCCTGATGAACAAGTACCTCTCCCTTTGAATAGAGGTGTTTGGAGGAATTCTCAGCAAGTTTCAGGATCTGTTCGTCGTTAAGTAATTTAAACAGTTCCACTTTTCTGAGCTCATTGAATATTTCTGTTTTGAGCAGTTCTTTGATTCTTGTATCGTGATCCTCAGGAACAGTTCTAACAGTCACATCCCTGATCGGGAACGGAATTGAAAGTCCAGCCCTTCGAAGGCTGTACCAGATATGTGTTCTGACTGCATTTTCAATTTCAGGTTTTCTGTGGTATTCTGAGATCCAGAAACGCACATCATAATTGACAGTGTAATTATCAAATTCGTCAAGCAAAACATGAGGAATCGGTTTTTTCAGAACTCCATCGGTCTTATCGAATATCCCTGAAATTATTTTTTTCACTTGTCCTGGTGAATGAGCGTAAGCCATTCCGACTTCTATCCTGCACATATGCTGTCTATTCGGGCGGGAGTAATTTGTAACGATATTCTTCGAAACGGTAGCGTTTGGAATGGTAACATGATCTCCGGCTCTGGTTCGTATAGTGAGAGTCCTCCAGTTCATCTGTACGATTCCACCCTCTTCTTCCCCGACACTTATCCATTCACCCACTTTATAGGGCCTCTCCATCTGAAGGGCCAGACCCGCAAACAGATTACCCAGTATATCCTGAAGGGAAAGTCCGATTACAGCTGAAAGAACGGTTGACGTAACAAGGAACGCGGTGAGTTTAACTCCGAATATTCCGTTGAGAATGGCAACAGCGACGATTGCCAGAACGATGAAGTTGATCATGTCTATTATCAGTCTCGGAATGTGAATATCGCCTTGTTTCTTAAGAAGATAGTCCCACAGCAACAGGTTCAGAACCTGCAGAATTGTGTTAGCACCGAGCATGATTGTAGCAGCAAGAGCAATCCTGGAGTAGGATGATTCTTCAGGTACACCGAACATCTTCATCACAAGGTATGATGCACCGGCAATCCCGGCCAGCAGAATCCAGAGCTTCAGCCGGCTTCCTGGTGCATGTTTTCTGATCATCCAGAGAATAAGCCCTACTGCAAGACCTAGAACAACGGCTTGGATACCGTGCACAATCATCTGGTGACTCAAGAATCAACCTCCCGGTAAAATCATCGTAGTATACAATACCAGGAGCCTGACCGACAATGAAGTATAGGCATAAAACCCGCACAGCTGGCTATAATGCCCGTATTTCCACCGCGAATGTCTTATTTGAAGTATGCGCGAAAGTTGACCTGTTCTTTCTGTTGGACTATCAAATGTTATACATTCACTGATATCTCTGATGTCAGGAAGGAATATTCCTTTCGCGCAGGAGTATTATCGATATGGAGGATGCAATGAATATGAAAATAATCACGGTTTCAATAATGGTTGTGTTAATCATGACGGGAATAGTGTCTGCCGGTGAGATGATCAGGCTGACCTGTCCCGGATGCGGCTGCCGTTCAGGTGATCTCTGCGTCGGACTCGGAAAATCCGCCAGAGGTCAAAACACTATCTTCTTCGAACCTGCGGAAGGTAGGTTCATGGGTGTTTTCATGAATGTGGGCATGCTCTTCCAGGATAGCAAAGGTTTGGAACTCGAGCACTCCTTCTTCTCTGGAGGCGGGGATGAAAACGAACTCTGGGAGGAGTACCTGGAATTCTTCAGCGAGACAGCATGGCCTGACACCATATGGCTGGCGGATACTCCAGCCTGGTTCTCCTTCGATGTCCCCGAGACTAGCCTTGAAGGGTACCTGGTCAGGATTGAAGAACCGTACCTGTGTCCTCTTTGCAGGGGATTAATGGATTACGAGGTGACAGGACTCTGGGACTGATAGATATGTCCCGCACGATTATGATGAAAGGACACTGGGATGATTCCATTGATGTTTGCAGCAGCACTTGTCGATACCGTTTTTGCTCCCCCGCCCGATTGGAATACGATTTATGTACACGAATGGGGCGCAATAACTTTTGCTGAGGAAGTAATATTCGGAGCAGCACCATCACCTGATCTTTTCGGGGAGTATACGAATCCGGATGAATGGGATGAACCAGTAGCAAGAGCCCCCGTTGTTTACTTCTACGGTGCTTCTTTCCAGGGTACTTTCACTGTCACAGTTCCAGCTGGAACATTTTACGAAACCTGGCCAAATCCGGAGAAACTGACCGCCTTTGGTCCCTTGCAGCTGCCTAACTCATCCAGAGCTGTATGGACAATTTCAGGTACCTCGTGGGAGGAACCCGGCACAACTGATACTCCAGCTGGAATGGACGGATTAAGTGTTTCCCCCGAGATCCTGGATATCTGGAGATGGCCTCCATCGTTTCTGCTGGAGTTCGCTGATGGAGCACGTGAAAAATTCGTTTATTACGAGTGCGCTCTTGAACCGATAAGCAATGATGACTTCTATCCTGCTCTCCTGACAGATACAGGAACTATACTGAGCCCTGAATATCATGGTGAGCTGATAAGGTTCATCAAATCGGACGGGAAGGTCATCATCGATCCTGATACTTCTAACTCTGAAGTACTACATGCAACCGAATCTGGAGATATGGATATCCTTGAAACCCTCTGCTCCAGGGCTGGCGGAACTATGAAATCAGATGAGATCAATGCAATGTGGACTACATGGGAAGACTGGGTCTACAACGGTTCCTGGAGCGGTGATACTCTTCTGATTTTCCCCCTTCCTGATGAGACTGTTGAAAGGATGAGCAGTATTTCATTGGAAACAACAGAAGAGCATGATATAGAATACAGCAGGTTCTATCTTGGGATAATCTCAAATTGAAGTATTGAATCTGCGAACAGTTCCATACAGAGCTTCTTCACCAGCTCAAGTAAGAAGTTGTGTTATTCTTCTTCTGTTTTCACAACGATTGTGCAATTTGCTACAAGAGCAGCAATCGCTCCAACGGCTGCCCAGACCGGAAGTAATACTACGGCCACAGCACCCAGAGTCATCGGAACTTCAATCAGAACTCTTCCATTTTCATTTATTATGATGATATGCCTTATATTACCCTGATGTAGAAGCTCCTTTAATTTGGCAACGAGATCCTTGCCGCAAACATGAAATTCCTTAGTTGTCGTATTTTTTTCTTCCTGCATTTCTAAACCTCCAGATGATCGTATCCTGTTGTTTCCACATTTACTGATCTTCCATTCATCAAAACACTCACTCTCCCCGCGCCCTCCTTTGCGTAACCAACTTTTTTACATCCTGCAGACGCGAATTCACTTTGCTCAGGTGCACTGAAAAGCAGCACAAAATCTTCGCCAGCTGATGCAGCTTCAAGTGGTCTGTCTTTTACAGAGTTGTAGAAAATCGATTCATCAATGTCAAGAACTATATCAACCCTGCTCTCACAGGAAAGGTGCCAGGCCTCTGAGAAGAGACCATCGGAAACATCAATCCCGCAAATAACACCCTTTCTCCTCAGTTCGGAAGCAAGTTCAAGCTCAGCTCGAGGAAGCAGAAAGGCTCTAATCTGTTCCAGTCGATCCGCAGATACTTCCCCGGAGCGAGGTGTCAGATTTTCACCTTCAAGACCACCTGTCCTCTCAAGTATTGCCGGAGCATCAAGAGCCCTGCCTATCGATCCGGAAAGCCAGAGGTTGTCACCAGGTCGCAGTGTTGATCTTCTAAGCAGAGTTCCGGAATTACCTCCTTCACCAATGACAGTGAGTGTGATTCCGAAATTACTCCCCCTGATTGTTTCTCCTCCGGCAATAACGCAATCTTCTCTCTCCATCAACCCTTTGTAGAATCGTTCAATCCAGTCAATCTCCAGATCGGGAAGTAATGTGACTGCGGTAAGGATCCATCGGGGACAGGCGCCCATCGCTGCAATATCAGACAGTGCCGCTTCAAGCAATCGTCGTCCGAGAACCTCCGGCGGTGCCCACCAGCGATGGAAATGAGATCCCTCGAAATAACTGTCCGTAGTCACAACAGGACACTGGAGAGATGGGAGAACGCAGCTGTCATCACCTACATAACTAAGTGACGGAAACGTATCCCTTAGCCTTCGTATCAGGCCCCTCTCTCCAATATCACCAACAGTTGAACCAGTCAAGATAACCTATCTCTCAAGAATGACTTTCAGATGCTCCTTTGCCAGATAACTGCGATTCTCAGGAGCTGTAATGATCGAACTCTTAATA
Organism: Candidatus Fermentibacterota bacterium; assembly: GCA_030607835.1. GTDB lineage: Bacteria > Fermentibacterota > Fermentibacteria > Fermentibacterales > JCC-6 > Aegiribacteria. Next base: position 7,068 of record JAUWJE010000022.1, read on the forward strand.
ACCTCTGCCCCTCCGTGGCACTCGCATTCCGTATCTTCAGGATCCATCTTCCTCAACGCGTTCTCGATCGCTCTCCTTGCCCGAACAGTATTCACCCTTACATTCGCCATTACGGCCTCAACTGAGACATCTTCCTCTGATTCATGCCATACATCGTAGTCTGTGACCAATCCAAGAATCGAGTAACATATTCCTGCTTCCCTGGCGAGTTTAGCCTCAGGAAGTGCGGTCATACCGATAATAGCATACCCCTGTCTGCGATAAGTATTGCTCTCTGCTCTTGTGGAGAAAGCCGGTCCTTCCATGCAGACAAGAGTTCCACCTCTGTGTACCGTAGCATCTGCTTCCTCAGCTGAGTCAGCGAGAATTCCGGATAATTTCCGGCAGAAGGGGTCACCAAATCCAATGTGGCCAACCATTCCACCACAAAAGTATGTCGACCTTCTAATTCCTTTTGTGCTGTCGAAAAGCTGAGCCGGAACAACAATGTGTCTGGGGTGATACTGCTCCTGAAGACTTCCAACAGCTGATACAGAGATGATCTTTCGAACTCCAACATGTTTCATTGCATATATATTCGCTGCGTATGGAACTTCGGAGGGAGATAGTGTATGACCCTCACCATGTCGAGAAAGGAAAATCAATGGGATTCCATCGTACTCAGCCAGAATCAGAGGCGCTGACGGCCTTCCAAAGGGAGTTTCTGTATTCAGTTCTCCTTCGATTTTGACTCCGTCAAATGAGTAAACTCCGGAGCCTCCTATTATCCCAATGCGTTTATTCATTATTATCTCCCTTCGGAGCAAAAGGAACTTACTGTCATAGAGATTATATAACTTCTACAACTGTCTGAAAGGTAGTTCAAAGTAACATGCTCAGAAACGATAACCATGGAAGAGTCATGATATCCGGTCTAACATACGAACAACTGAGATCCTGGCTATCTGACAGCATGGATATGAAGCCTTTCAGAGCAAACCAGATCTTCTCCTGGATTCATCAAAGAGGAACTACTGAATTTCAGCAGATGACAAATATATCCAGGAGTATTAGAGAACAGCTTGAAACTAAAGCTATGATCACAGCTCTCCGAACTGACAGCACACTTTCGGCAGAAGATGGAACAATCAAGTACTCCTATTTATTAAGTGATGATAACAGAATTGAATCTGTACTGATACCGGAGCCTCCAAGGTTAACAGCCTGTCTCTCAACTCAGGTCGGGTGCAGGCTTGGTTGTACTTTCTGTCAGACGGGAAAAATGGGTTTTAAAAGAAATCTCACCACTGATGAAATTGTATCTCAACTTTACCAGCTGCGGAATACAACAGAGACGCGAATCAGCAATGTGGTCTTCATGGGAATGGGTGAACCGATGGATAACTTTGATGATGTGAGAGATGCGCTTTCCATCATCAGCGATGACAGGGGTATCTGTATCGGATCAGAAAAATCACTGTATCCACAGTTGGTTTGCCGGGGGGAATTAAGAAGCTGACTAATCTTCCGGGGCAGTACGGTCTCGCAGTTTCCCTCCACAGCGCTGTGGAGAAAACAAGAAGAATGCTGGTGCCTGCATCAGTGGCATTACCTCTTTACAAACTCAAACAGGACATCCTTGAATACAATAAGGAAAAAGGCAGAAGGGTTACACTTGAGTATTGTCTCATTGACGGTATTAACGATACAATTGAAGAAGCTCAAGCCCTTGTGGAATTCTCAAAGGATCTTGAATGCAAAATCAATCTGCTGCTCTATAACAGTGTTGAAGGAGCTGATTTCAGAAGACCCGCCAGCGATACCGTAGAGAAGTTCATGATCTACCTCTACCCCAGATGCCAGGCTGTAACCCTGCGCCGTTCAAGAGGAGCCGATGTCGCAGCAGCCTGCGGCCAACTAGGAACTTAGTCTGTATTCAAGCACAAATCAGAAAACAATAGAAGCAAGAATCTTCAACCCGGATAGATCCTTGTTCGACTCCCCTGCGAGAGTAGAACCAGCAGGTACCCATTCCGGAGAAACAACAAGATCAAGGGAAGTTGATCCTCCCAATGCTATCCTTGCCCCGATTTCAGCTCCTATTACAGCTGCTCCTGTTTTTTTACTATCCTGACTTCCATCGGATCTGTCCCAGAGAAGAATCCCGCCTCCATATATACCCAGCAACGGTTCAATTCCTCTCGGTCCCGCATACCTTCTATAGAAAGGATATGTTCTGTATCCAATTGTCAAAGGCAGACCGGTCACACCCTTCCAGTGTTCTCTGTCTGACGTCACACTCAAGTATCCGGGTCGATTAATGAAGCAGTTACCCAGAGAGGGTGGGATCTGCACTGTAAACGTGAATGCTGGGCCAGGATTCAGCTGGGTATCAGAATCGAACAAAGCAGGCATCCAGACACCCGCGCCAAAACTCATTTCGATTTCTTTTCTCTCAGCTGCAGCAGCAACTGTACAGAAAACCGCCAGAAGCACGATGAGTATTTTCACTTCACACCTCCTATGTTTATTATCTTATTAGTATTCAGAATTAATAGTAAAATAATGCTAATATATGGGACCGGGCCCCAGCGTTCTTAGCATTCGATGCCTTTTCGAGCGGGAAGGTTTTCTGTTTCATAATAATGTTTCACCTCTCGCATTTCAGTTACAAGATCAGCCAGCTCAATAAAACTGTCAGGAGCGTATCTGCCTGTTACAACAAGCTCGATATTATCAGGACGCTTCTTCAGCACCTCCAGTACGGTCTCCACATCAAGAAGACCAAGGTGAACTGTTACGTTAAGCTCATCTGCAATTATCATATCATAACTGCCTGAGAACATGGCTTCCTTCAATTTGAGAAGACCGTTCCGGGCAGCGGACATATCCTCCTCTGAAGGTTCCTCTCCCTTGCAGAGCAGTTTTGGAGTACCGTACTGCTCCATGGTGATGGATTCAGGAAAATGCCCGGAGAGAGCCAGTTCCGAGTAATCCTGTCCCTTCATGAACTGACCTATATAGACCTTCATACCGGAACAGGCGGCTCTGACAGCGAGTCCGAGGGCAGCCGTAGTTTTACCTTTTCCATTCCCTGTGTACAGCTGGAACCGACCTTCCATATTACTCCTCTCAATATAAAGATAAGCACTGTTGCAATAGGAAGAAAGTCTCACTTGAAGAGATAGATGAAATCAATGTATGCTGCAGATGGAAGAGCTATCTCAAGAAATGGGTATTACCAAAAAGATATCCTAACCTGCAATTTCACGCACCATCCATCAATCGGTTTCTGAACTCATGAACAAGCCGGGTAATCGGTAAACCCATGACATTGAAATAGCAGCCATCCACTCTATCTACAAGCGCACACCCGAATCCTTGTATGCCGTATGCACCAGCCTTGTCCATCGGTTCACCAGATGAGACGTACATCCTGATCTCTTCCCCTGAAAGCGTTCTGAAGTGGACTCTCGTTGATTCGACAAATGCGAAATCAATTCCCTTTTCGGGCCAGATGATGCAGACACCTCCGTACACACTGTGCCATCTTCCAGACAGTTGCATCAGCATATCTTCTGCCTGCATTGCATCTTCAGGCTTTCCGAGCAGCTTATCTCCGAGGGCAACCATTGTGTCCGCTCCAAGAACAGGATGCCCTTTCCAGGAAGGCAGAATATCTTCTGCTTTCATCCTTGCCCAATGGAGTACAACATCAGAAGGTGAGCCGCTGAAATCATTTTCGTCTATGTTTCCCGGTGACTGGATGTAAGGTATGCCGGCCATTTCCAGTATTGCCTTCCGTCTTGGAGATTTGCTTGCAAGAACAAGCGGAACTTCAGTTGGTAACCACAAGATTCTTTTCACTTTCTCTCGGACGACGATTCTATCATGATTGTGACTGGACCACTGTTAACAAGTTCCACGTCCATCATCGCGCCGAAGATACCGGATTGAATTGTAAGACCGCTGTGTGAGAGCATTTCGACAAAGAGATTGTAGAGAAGTTCTGCCCTCGCAGGGGAGGCAGCATCAATAAAGCTTGGACGTCTGCCTTTTCTTGAATCAGCATGCAGAGTAAACTGACTGACAATCATTATATCACCATTCACATCCGCTACGGAGAGATTCATGTTATCACTCGAGTCAGGGAATATCCGCAAACCAAGAATCTTGCTGGACATCCATTCCAGGTCCTTATCAGTATCTTCTCTGCCAAAACCGATTAAGGCCAGAAGTCCCGGACCTGTTTCGCTGATTACTCTTTCACTTACTGTTACAGATACTCTGGATACGCGCTGAAGAAGAACCTTCACTGTTCAGTTTCTTCCAACGGTGAATCAAGGTTGAGTTCTTCATGAAGAGAACCTGGAATACCTGCGGATAGTGCTACAACAGTTCCAATAACACTGCCGAATGCAACTGGTAATCCAGCCAGCTGGCAGTATCTTCCCAGTCGGAGAAGCCGAACGGAATTAAGCTTGAAGGCAGCAATGCGAATGACTGATCCGGCAATGAAAAGCACAGCTCCCGCCCATCGCAGAATCCAGGGAGAACTGTACGCTGTCAGCCGAAGAAGAAAACTGTCAACTACGCTGACAAGCAGGACAGCGTAGAATACAGTATACGGGAGACCTCCCTGTCTTCCTCTGAATTTTGATTCAGTCGCGCTCCAGAACAGGTAAACAAGAACAGTGATTCCACATACATGAAACTCCCTGGAATGCCAGGGCAGGTCTTCAAGATGGATTACCCCTAGAACAGAAAGCACAGCTATGACAGCGATAATCAACACAAATCTGATAATCATGGCAGTATACAAACTCCTGACAAGTTGTTAACATGGTATGCCCCGGTTCGTTGAATAGATTATGTGGAAAATATTCCACTATCTCACCTTACAAGAGCAAACTTGACCAAATGAGTGATTTCTCCAATTCGAAGCATGACAATATATATTCCTGACGCAGCAGGCTCTCCGCTATCATCAAGCCCATCCCAGAAGAAAGCTTCTCCGGGAAGTGGTGCCCTGAAAGAACCTGGACCGATAGAGGTTCTTGTTGAAGAATGGATTGTCTGTCCCAGCAGATCAAACACCAACATAGAAACATCGTTCGGTCCATTCATCATATCAAACCCAACATAGATATCTCCGGTTGAGGGGTTTGGATAAACTGTTGGATCCTCAGATCCTGGAGTCAGATCAACAAAAACCTGAATCTCCACTCCTTCTTCTCCAAGTGTGCCGGAAACCGGAATAACGATGCCTTCTCCCCCTGCATCACTTATGGAGAATGAACCCAGTTCTCCCGGACAGAAGGCAAACCAGCCGGATTGATTCGTTTCAATTATGTAAATGGAATCACCCAGGTTTATAGTGAGTGGATAATGAGGAAGAAATTCACCTGAGTAACTCAGTCTTACTGATCCTGTCAGTGAGCAGTATTTCAAGGCAGAAAAAGCATTCAGGATTCCGTAACCTGTATCATTGTCCGGAGAATCCGCATTCTGGGCCGTGATCTTGAGAACATCATTGATTTCCATCATGGACCATTCAGGATGAGCCTGATGAATTGCACCGGCAACCGAAGCGGTTAGAGGTGTTGCAAAAGAAGTTCCGTTGCTGTATGAGTATTCGGATTCTCCCCGGTATGCCAGCAATACATTCTCACCAAGAGCACATGCAGAAGGCTTTATTCTTCCATCATAAGTGGGTCCTCTTGAAGAAAACTGAGTAACATTCCCCATAGCATTGATAGCCCCCACAGCGAACACAGAATCACCATCAGCCGGTGCGATCAGGGATCCTGAATCAGGTCCACGATTCCCAATGGCACTGAAAACAAGCATTCCTCTTGATGCGGCAGCATCTGCAGCAATTGTAGTAACTGCAGTATTCCCATCCATATCTGCATACATATACCACTCTATGTATCCAAGGGAATTTGAAACCAGATCAGCACCGTTCTCCTCGACCCATTCAAGTCCCTGAACCCAATAATCTTCTTCAGCCTGGTATTCGTCACTAATGTCTTCTGTTTTTGCCAGAATGAACGAGGCACCAGGTACGCCACCGCTGAAAGTACCCTTGCGGTATCCTCCAAGAAGAGAGAGTACAGCAGTTCCATGATCAGACTGCCCGGGAGGATCTCCTGGCTGCTGTGAGGGATCACTGTCATCGTTGATAAAGTCGTACTGGAGAATCA
>JAUWJE010000057.1 GCA_030607835.1 Candidatus Fermentibacterota bacterium
AGGCTTTCGGAAAACTGCACTGACGGCAGAGTGATGAATCTTGGTGGTGGTAACACACTTCCTCTTCTGGAAGCCATCACCATCCTTGAAGAGGCAGTTGGGAAGAAAGCGTCTCTGGAATTTCTACCGGTTCAAGCCGGTGATGTTCCCGATACCGTTGCATCGACCGAGCTGCTGGAACGCACAATCGGCTGGAAACCTTCCACACCCCTCCTTGATGGCCTGCGCGAAGAAACCAGCTGGCTTCGGGGCCGTGGCTTCGGGGCCGGACGCCACTAACGACACTTACACAATAGCGTGCATGTGCCCTTTTCTTTATTCGATCAGATCGTTGTCGGCTCTTGGTTGGATTTTGAAGTTATCGTAGCTGTACCAGCAGACGCCTATGATCTCCGCGAATGTATCACCAATGTTTGGTGAGTATGTGTAATCACCAAGGTCATCTATCCGTATTTCACCGGAAGTATCATCAACTGCCCATTCTCCATATCCAAGATCATCTTCGGTGACAGTGACATCAGAAACAGAAACCAGTACCGATTCCCATTTTTCCTGACCGACATCTCCCGTGTTAAGATTTTCTGGAGAAGGAAGAGTATGTCCGGTGGAATGCACTTCAATCGATGTGAAGGGGTATTTCATCTCAGTCATATTGTAGTACTCATCTATTAGACCGTAAACCGTGACACTGTCTCCACGTTCAAGGTCTGCTATATCGTCTCCGAAGAGCGATAAGCCGGCCCATTCACCACCTGCTGCATCCATCAGGACCGCATAGGCACCTACAGACGAATAATACTCACCACCAGCGACCACTACTATCCCGGTGACACCGACAGTCTGACCCTGATATGGCGAAGAAGACTGTTGACCCTGGATCTCGCAGCATGTGTAGGCATCACTTCCGCTGCTTGAATCAGGCGTAGTTGCGGATACTTCGTTACTCCAGGAGTTCAGGTTGTCAGTATTCCATGTCCTAACAGCGTAATAGTAGTCTGTGCTCCACTGCAGGCCTGTATCTGCAAAGGTAGTATCCGAGGCATTTGTGGTTACCTTTATTGGGCTGTCCGGCGGGTTGGTGGAGATTCCTTCAGTCAGGGACCTGTAAAGGCTGTATTCGGAGAAATCAGCATCAGGACACATGGTCCAGGAAATGGATATGGAATTACTGTTTCCGCAAGATGCACTCAGGATTGATGCTGCAGGATATGTGCCCGGTCCGGCTGGTGTCTCGTCATCGCCGCAAGAGACTGCAAGGATTACCACTGTTAGGATGATCAGCGGCATAATCCTTTTCGAACTCTTCTTAATAAATATAGCTCCCTTCATAAGGTGCTTTATTCAAGTCTATAAGTTTAACACTGATCTATAATTCAAGCTGCTTCTTGATGAGTTTTAGAGCCAGTTCCCTTAGCTCAGGATCGGAGTTGTCGATCTCAACGTTTATCGATAATCTGATAATCGGTGCGGAATCCATTGAAACCAATTTAGATTTAACAGATTTCAATTCCGGCAGTTCCTTTGGAGGTTTTGTAGTTTTTTTCGGTTTCTTTTCAGGTTTTTTCTTTTCAATCGAAGGCTTCTCGGAAAAATCCGCAAGATCACAGAGGACTTTGAAAGAAAGAATCATAAAAGCAGCGTCAGGATCAGACGCACCTGAACTGGACCTGAAAAATTCCATCAGAACGCTGCCTTCTTCTTCTGCAGCCTGAGGATGCTCCTTGAAGAGGGTGCTGTATGCCGCCTTTACTGCTTTGCCGAGTAGAATCGGGGCATTCTCAGGATCATGAAATTTTTCCCACAGGATTGTCGGCTGATTGTTATCATCGATGAAACCAAGAAATCCGAGAAGCATACTGAGCGATTCATCAACTTCCCTCTTGAATCCGAGACTGATGAGAAAGTCATAATCAGCCACTTTGGGAGATTTAGTGCTGCGGATTTTTTCCAGAAGCTGCTCAATTGAGCCGGGATTGTGAATAACAGGAAATTCCATTTTCTTCTCCTCTGATTAATTTCCTTAGAAGTAATTTCATAATTCATAGTTCATTTTATTCTTCATGACAATACGAAATCCTCCCGTTGAACCAATTGATTTTGGAGTATAACCAAAATATTCTGGTTTACCTGGAAGGATTCTAATATGGAAATCGACCTTGATGATGTGGTTATTCGGTATTCACAATTCGGACAGAAAGGTTCTGACCTTCGCTCCAGTTGATTGTCTCCGCTCTGGTAACACTCAGAAGATCATCTTCGAAGGTTATCAGTTCAATCAGGTCTTCAGAGGGAGCGCTGATCTCAATTGAATTGAGCGGTGCAGCCATGCTTAGATTTGCTTCACTCTTGAATCTTCTGGCTTTTTCAATGATCTGAAGTGCCATGTCACCGTATTTCAGAGCTGTTTCATCCATGTAGTCCGGTTCCGGCCAGGGAGCAAGATGAAGGCTTTCATGTCCTTCATTCTCCCTGAAAACAGCCTGATACAATTCCTCGGTGATATGTACAATGACAGGTGCGAAAAGTCTCAGTGTGCCGTACAGAACGTGGTAGAGGGCATATTGAGCTGAATGCTTCTCATCCGGTGTATCGTCTGAGTAGAGTCGTTTTTTTGCTATTTCCAGATAGTTGTCACAGAGCGCCTTCCAGAAGAAATGCTCGCCATCGCGAATGCAGACGGAATACTCGTACTGGTCCATACCGGATGTAGCGTTTCTCGCGGCTCTGGTGAATCTGGAGAGAATCCATCTGTCAAAGGGTTTCAGATCTGTTCTCAGTTCTCTGTCAAAATCTTCAAACCTTGAAACGGCGAATCTTGTAGCGTTCCAGAGTTTCGTGACAAGGCGCCTGCCGTCTCCAAGAACATCTTCGCTGAAGAGAACATCGTTGCCGAGTTTCGAGCTGCATGACCAGTAGCGCAGCTCGTCAGCCGAGTAGCGATCAAGAGCGACAAGCGGATCACCCGCGATATTTCCCTTGCTTTTGGACATCTTTTCCCTTGAGGGATTCAGGGCATGACCACTGATCATTATGTCCTTCCAGGGAATGCTGTCTGAATGCAGGTGCGCCTTCGTGATTGTATAGAATGCCCATGTCCTGATGATATCGTGCGCCTGAGGTCTCAGGCTCATGGGAAGTAATCCTTCCATTTCATCCTTTTCCCCCCACTTCGCGTTGATCTGAGGAGTAAGAGAACTCGTTGCCCACGTATCCATGACATCTGATTCGGGTCTGAAGGCTGAACCTCCGCACGAAGGGCATGGCCCCTCCGGTTCGTCCTCCAATGGATCAACAGGAAGATTTTCCTCTCTTGCGAAGACGGGCTCATTACAATTCTCACAGAACCAGACAGGGAATGGAACTCCATAGAAACGCTGACGGCTTATGCACCAGTCCCATTTGAGGTTTTCCACCCAGTGTTCATACCGAACTTTGAAATAAGGGGGATACCAGTTAACTTCATTGCCACGTCTGATGAGTTCATCCTTCTTATCAAGGATGCTCACAAACCACTGCATATTAACCAGATATTCAAGTGGAGTTCCACACCTCTCATGTACGTTGAGTACATGCTGAATATCTTCTCCACCCTTTCTGAATCCTTCATCATTGAGCTTCTGTACGAGTACTTTTCTGGCTTTCTTCCAGTACATGCCCTCCAGGAAGCCTGCGGTGGCATTCATGTGCCCCCTGTTATCCAGTACTATTCTTAGATCCAGATCATATTCCTGCCACCACTCGATATCGGTTGTATCACCGAACGTGCAGCACATAACTATCCCGCTGCCCTTTTCCATATCAACTCTGAAGTCAGCGAGGATTTCAACATTGTGGTTGTAGACGGGAACAATTGCCATCTTCCCCAGAAGATGCTTCCATCGCTCATCGGATGGATTAATGAAGATGGCGACACATGCCGGAAGCAGCTCCGGTCTTGTGGTAGCTATGATTATCTTCCCGGAGCCATCCGCAAGGGGGAACTCAAGATCATGAAATACAGATGCAGACTCACGGTCTTCCGTCTCGGCCTGGGCTACAGCTGTCTGACATTCAGGGCACCACAGAGTCGGAGATTCTTTTCTGTAGACAAATCCTTTTTTATTAAGATCGAGAAAGGATCGCTGGCTAATTCTCTGAACCCACGGGTCTATAGTTGTGTAAAGAAGATCCCAGTCACAGGAGAATCCGAATCTTGTCCAGAGATCACGGAACATATCCTCGGCGTCTTTCGTTACTTCAAGACACAACTCCACAAATTCGCTTCGCGTCATATCCTGAGCGCGCACTTTTTTCTGCTGTTCCGTGAATCTCTCACTAGGCAGACCGTTGTCATCAAAACAGAAGGGATAGTAAACCTCCATGCCCTTCATTCGATGATATCTTGCCATAACTTCTGCCTGGACATAGCTGAAAATATGACCCATATGAATCATCCCTGAGACGGTAGGGGGAGGAGTATCAATTGAGTAAACAGGTTTACTTGAATTCCTGTCATATTTGAATATTCCGCGGCTATTCCAGAAATCCTGCCATTTGGGTTCAGCTTCTTTGGCGTTGTAACGTTTCGGTAACGTCACTTGAATGTCCCTTCTCAAGAGTAAGTATCAGTACCGGTATATATTCCGGAGAGGCAGAAAGATAACCCCGGTGGAGCGCATGAACAAGTGTCATCGACATGCTTTTGTTCTTAACTCAAGAACTGATGAGGCTTTGTGGCTATACGTTCGTTGGGAGTTGACCTGAAAGACGAACTGTGCAATTGTGTCATAACTCTGTTTACCGATAGGATGGGGATAACTTGGCTGGAATGTTACATAGCGATCTTCAGCATTCGATTCCTGTGCTTCTATCCTTCGTTGAGGGTCATCTCAGCACAAAAGCGATAGCATTCATTCTCGAGGTGGATATGAATGTGGCAGGGGATGCTGTTGCATCTCTTTCGGAAAGAGGTCTGCTACAGGAGAAACGAGAGCATAGTGGCACAGGGTGGCAGCTTTCGAAAGAGGCAGATAACACTCTTTATAAAAAGCAATCTCTCAAAATGAATGATGAATGGGTAAGGAAACTCACAGAATATGCCCTTTTCGCTCCAGATGTCTTGCCCTCTGAATTATCGATAGCGCTGGAGCAGGATGGTCTTGCCCTGTTGGATAGAGCTAATCTTCTTCTCTCAGCTTTGCGTCAGGCAAAGGACAACGGTGAGTTTGAAAGTGTTACGCACTATATCCATAAACTCATGAATCTACCCGAGAATACTCTGTCTCTTCATGAAATGAGAGAAATATTTAAATTTTATAAACCAAGAAAGCTCAGAGATATTGAGCATTCAGAAGGAAGGAAATTCTTCGAATCTATTCTACCTTCCCTTGGGTCCTCATCTGACAGAGCGATGGCGTTAACCAGACTCGGTGAGCTTGAACTGATGGATAATAACTTCCCACTTGCTGAGCAGCATCTGAATGACGCGCTGAAACTGAGCATGAGCGTGGAAGCAGGAATCTGGCTTCCTGAGATTCTTGAGAGCATCGTGGAGGTTCCACATGATTTCAAGGGAATGAAAAAAACAGCGGCGAAAATCCTGAATGTAATCAACTGGCTGCCTGAGCTTGAGGACAACGATCTGATTGTTGTGATTCTTGCCACTGCAGCCGTGTCTCTGGCTGCTCTTCGAATGAATGCAGCAGCGGAATCTGCGATACAAACCGCTTTATCGCGTGAATGCGTGCTATCTCCATCATCAAGACAATCTCTGGAATGGTGCAGGGCGAAAGTATACATGGCTTTCGGAAGGAAGAAAGAAGCAATAGCCATGCTTGAACGGGCTCTTCTTCTGGCTGAGAAACTCGGTGATCATATGGCGGTTGCGGAAATACTCAATACAATCGTAACAGCGATGAAAGAACGTTCCGGATTCACCATCAGGAACCTCATATCCATCATAGAAAGGGTATCGAAAAACACTTCAACCAGTGGATGCGTATCAAATCATCTGTACGCGCTTGAACATCTGGCTGATACATATTTCCGAACTCTCCAGATAAGCCACTGTCGAAATGCAGCAGGAGAGATAAAGGGAATTCTCCAGTTTGAGGAAATGCTGTCAACTGACCCTGTGACGGAGTGGTGCTCAACTTTTCTGGGATTCCTGACCGGGGAAACACCGATTCCGAAAAAAGCGGACCTTCTTCTCCCCGGAACGGTGAATTTTCTTCAGCAGCTCAAGCATGGTGAAGAACCAATCAAGGAAGCCGGCTCGATATCGGACTTCCTGCTTTCATCAACGGGAAGTGAAGCTTTCATCTATGCTCTGTTTCTCGCCCTGGAATCATTTGCCGAAGGGTTTGAAAAAGCCTCCGCGATCATTGCAGCCGCTCTTGAGTCTTCAATCAGTAATCTTCAGCAGGAGCCCATACTATCCTGGAAACTGTGCATAAGCGCTCTTCTGTCGTCAAAACAGGAGCACTCGGAGGATTTTTTCAGTTCCGCACAGATTCTAGCCAGACAGATGGATAGACTGCTGCTGCTGTGGCTTATTCTGCGATGCAGAACCAGATTGAATCTTTCCCGACAATATGACGAAGAAGCGAAGCTGTATCTGTTACTGGCAGAGCTTGACAATCATATAGCCGGGCAACTTACAGAGAATGAACGCATTCGTTTCCTGAATGTGTCAAACGGTGACGAACGGAACAGAGTTCTCAGGAAACTTGCGGGGAGCGCAGAAGGATCACTGATAGAACTTCGGGACATCCTTGCCGGAAAAATCGAATTCGATTTGAGTGAGATCATCAGAGAGATGTCCGGCATGTCAAAAAAAATATCCACTCGATCGGAGATCAGCCGCAGCCTTGAAATACTTGGATTGCTCGCAAAAGCGGACAGGATTCTGGCACTCAAAGTGAATAACGGTGAAATCCGGATAATTGAGAGTTACGGATTCGGAAAAGAAAGACTGCCTGACTGGGAGGAGAAGAAAACAATTCTTGAATATCCCGAAGATATTCGGAGAGTTGACAATTTCGGAATCACTCCATTCGGCAGCAGAAGGTATTTAGTAGTGCCAACCGAGAGTTCAGTCATCCCACTGCATGCTGAAAAAAGACTTCGTGCGTTTGATACTTGTCAGGGGAGTTACCTGCTCCTCGAGATGGATACGCCCTTTAATACGGTGGAAAGAAGCACAGAGGTATTCCTTTCAGGATTTTACAGACAGATAGGTTCCGCTCTGCTCCTCAGAGACAGAGAATCAATGGCATATGTAGATACAATGACAGGTTCGGTAATAGGTTTTTCATGGACAAGAAGGCTGCGGGAACTGCTTGCTTTGAATGTTTCAGAGAGCGCTCCTTTATCCCTGCTGTTCGCTGATGTGGACGAGTTGAGAGAGATTAACGAACTTTTCAGTTTCGAAGTAGGAGATGGAATCCTTAAAACAATTGTTTCCACGATATCGAGGACTCTACGACCCAACGACATGATCGGCAGGATCAAGGAGGATCTTTTTGGAATAATTCTCCCCGATACAAGCAGTGAGAATGCTTTCATTATAGCAGAGCGCATTCGCAGAGAGATTGCCGGGAAAGATATGAGACCAGATCTGGTTCCCGTTACAGTGAGTGTTGGATCTGCGACACTACACTCCTCTGGAGATAATCTGGATATGATTGTCAGCAGAGCTTATGCGGCTCTTCAGAGGAGCAGGAACAATGGTCACAACCAGACCACTGCCTGGAGTGCGAATGATGATGTCAGTGAAGAGTACCTGGGAGTACTCAAGACTTTTAACACAGGTGATCCCGGCTGGGACTATGCTCTGAATCAAACTGCGCTTGAACTGCTTATAACTGACAACCCCTCGATAGAACTCATCTCCCGGAAGCTGCGGAACGCATTCAGAAGCGAATTCCTGTATCTGGAATCAGCCAGTGGAAATAGTTTTGAAGTTGGAATCCGGTTTGCCGGAAAGATTATGGAGGAAATCCAATCGGACAGAATCGGAAGAATGAAGCACTATCCAGATATTCTGGGAAGATATCATGTTCTTTCCATGGAATTTGAACATGGGGGAAGGCTTGTTGCAGCGTGGGATATCGAGACTGGCATATCTCAAAGTATGAGAAATGTTTTCAGGGCTTTTTCCTCGCTGTCAGACATGTTGCTGGAGAGGAATTCATCATCCGGAAAGTGAGCTGTCGGAAATCGATCAGGCTTCAGCTTCCAGAATTGTATTAAGGAAACTTCCAGTATGGGAAGCCTTATTCGCAGCCAGCTCTTCAGGTGTACCTGTGGCAATTATGTGTCCTCCGGCCTCCCCTCCGTCCGGTCCCAGATCGATAATCCAGCCGGCGTTCTTGATAACGTCAAGATTGTGCTCGATTACGATGACAGTATTCCCCGCGTTTACAAGCCGCCCCAGCACCATCAAAAGCTTCTTGACATCATGGAAATGAAGTCCTGTAGTCGGTTCATCAAGTATATAGACTGTATGAGATGATCCCGGACGGGCAAGCTCTCTCGCCAGCTTGATCCTCTGGGCTTCTCCCCCTGACAGAGTCGTGGCCTGCTGGCCCAGCTGTATGTAACCCAGCCCAACGTCATCGAGAACTTTGAGTATTCGGTATATCTGAGGAACCCTCTCGAAATGTATCAGAGCTTCGCTGACTGTGAGATCCAGCACTTCTGAAATATTGAGCTCCCTGTAAGTTATTTTGAGGGTTTCTCTGTTGAATCTATGTCCCCTGCACTCCTTGCATTCCACGAATACATCCGCCAGGAAGTGCATTTCAATTTTGATTACACCGGCTCCCCTGCACTCCTCGCACCGCCCACCCTTGACGTTGAAGCTGAATCGACCGGGCTTGTATCCCCTGATCCTTGCCTGGGAGGTCTTTGCGAACAGTTCTCTTATGTGACCGAAAACTTTGGTGTAAGTAGCTGGATTCGATCTG
>JAUWJE010000188.1 GCA_030607835.1 Candidatus Fermentibacterota bacterium
TATGAATCCTGTTGCATGTGAATCATCCACTATCAGAAGCGCATCGTACTTCTCAGCCAGGTCACATATCCCTGGAAGAGGAGCGATTTCACCATCCATCGAGAATACTCCATCGGTAACGATTGCTTTAACTCTGGCTCCGCGAGCGTGAATGAGAACCGCTTCAAGATCCTCAAGATCAACATGACTGTATCGATATCTTTTTGCCTTACACAATCTTATACCATCAATAATCGATGCGTGGTTCAATTGATCGGAAATAATCGCGTCCTCATCGGTCAACAAAGGTTCAAATAACCCACCATTTGCGTCGAAGCAGCTTGAGTAGAGTATTGTATCTTCTTTGGATAGAAACGTAGTTATCTTTTTTTCGAGTTCCTGGTGAATATCCTGAGTTCCACAGATAAATCGTACAGAAGAAAGACCAAAACCTCTCAACTCCAGTATTTTGCACGCTCTGTCAACCAGTCTCTGATCACCCGAGAGACCAAGGTAGTTGTTTGTGCAGAAATTGAGAACTTCCCCTGACTGAGATACATTAACAGAAGTACCTTGTCTTGTCGTGATGACCCGTTCTCTCTTGAACGTTCCGCTCTTTTCGGTCTTTTCAAGATTCGACCTGAGGATGTCGCACAGCTTGTCAGTGTACATTCCGGACCTCTTAATCAGTATAATGAGGACAGTTGAATTCTGCCGTTATCGCGAATATATGCAAAATGAAAAAAGAAATCTGAATAATGCTGGTGAAATTGAAAAGTTAGTTATCTGCTGTTATCGAATGCATATCCCTCAGGCGGGAAAGCAACATCACACTCCGAGCAGAGTGTTTTGAAGTCAACTATCTCACTGCGTGTCATGATGCTGTTCCTGATGGAATAGGACTGTATTCTATCCAGTCGATCTGCAAGGTTTTTTGAACCCGCTTTCAGAACATCCCTCATCTCGCTGTCCAGACCAAGTTTTCTGTACGAGGTGGCGAGTGAGCGACAGTGCAGGGCAATCTCAATTTCCGTGTCGTCCTGCGAAGGTTCGATGATCTGTTTGAAACATTCTACAGATTTCTCGAGTGATTCAATATCCGATTCCGGAGAGGACATATAAACCAGTCCTTTAACAAAAAGGATACTGTTCTCAGTGTTGGAACTGAATGGTCCCTCGTTTTCAAGTGATTCCACTATTTTCTTCGCACTATCAAGCTTTCCTGTCTCCATACAGATACGGGCTATCATCAACTTGCATTCCGCCCTTATCTCGTCACATTGGAGTCTGGAGAAAACTTTTATAGCTTCCTCGAAGCATAATCTTGATTTTTCAAATCTTCCCTCGAGCCAATAAAGATTGCCAAGGCCATAGCTTCCATATCCGAAACCTAAATCGTTTCCAATATCGTCATTTATCTCCAGATACTTATTGTAGTATTCCTTCGCAAGATCAAGCATATTGATTCCCTGGTAGTATTCGGCGATATTGTAATTGACAATGGCCAGACCAAGTTTGTCATCCAGAATCAGATTGATTCTGGCAGCTTCTTCCATTGTATTAAGGCTTATCTCGTACTCACCCTGACGTGCATAAATCCCGTGCATGTTGTTCAGAACGGTAGCCTGCCCAGGCAGGTCTTCTATCTTCCTGTACATATCAAGCGCCTCACCGTAGAGTTCGAGAGCTTCATCAACTGAACCTATCTCCGAAATTATATCAGCTCTCCTCGTGAAGTACTGAGCCATAATGTCATCCTGTATATCCTTGCTGGAATTCTCCATAAGTTCAGCTACTCTGTCCAGATTGGACATAGCCTCAGGATACTGCCCCTTGAGTCTGCAGATGAATGATGTCTCTATCAGTGCTTCGATAAGTATCCTGAGGGATACTGAATTCTTCATTCCGCTTTCAAGGCATAATTTCTCGACAAGCTCGAAACTATCGAGAGTTTCCGGATACCTGCTGCTTTTCAGGTAGTTCTTTCCGATCTTTAAATGCACCGCAGCAAGTTCCAGAGGCTTCTTGGATAATTCCAGAGCTCGCTTGAGATGTTCATCAGCCATATCAATATCTCCCGTAATTGAACAAAGCTCTCCAAGGTTGATATGTACATCGAACATCAGTTCAGCATCATTTTCTCTTTCATCTGTTCTGGCAAGGAAGACGGAGTACCATGTGATGGCATCTCTGTTCGCTCCTCTTGAGAAAGCCTGCTTAGCAGCAAGGAGAGCATATCTGCCAGCATTATAGTCATCCTGACTTCTCGCATAATGATAGGCAACCGTTGTCAGAAGATCCTCTTTTCCTGTATTGTAAAATTCCTCAAAATAGCCGGCAATCCTCTGGTTGTATGTAAGTCTAAGAGAATCAGGAAGCTCTGAGGAGAGAAAATCTCTTACAGCTCCATGTGTGAACCTGAAGCTTACCTCACTCCTCCCTTCCCGAACCTCTTCTATCAGTCCAACCTTTATGCATTTATCGAGATTCCGGGCAAGCACAACACGGTCATTTCCAGTCATCCCTTCGAGCAGTGCCAGATGAAAGTGGTCAGGTGAAAGGGATGCAATCTTCAGAAGATTCCTTGCTTCGTCAGTGATATTGGATAATTTCGATGTGATTATCTGTCCCAGGCTCTCAGGGATCGCAATATCATCCGGAATATTGTAAACCTTCTCTCCTGATCTGTCAGCAGTGATATAGCCGGAATCAATGCATGCTATGAGCAATTCCCGCAGGAATAGAGGATTACCTCCACTTTGTGCAATGAGGAAATCCTGCGCTTCCATTGGAATATTCGGATCCTTCAGAGAGAAAAGAAGCAGATTACGAGTTTCCTCCACAGTCAGCTTGGGAATATCCATTGTTAATAGAGGAACAGATGATTTGATTGCAGTGAGTTTCCTGAAACAGGTTTCGGATGCTTCATCCCTGCGCATTTGGCATAGATAGAATATGTGCGCGTCGGGAGTATTTCTGGCAACAAAGGAAAGAATACCTATATCCTGCTCGGAAGCCCACTGAAGATTATCCAGTATGAACATAATTGGTCGTATAGTTGAAACGGCTTTGATGAGTACAGCGATATCCCTAAATATCCGAAAACGCAGTCTCTCTTCACGGAAGTATACCGTATCATCTATGATTGACGCTTCGAACTCAGGGAATAGCTCCAGCGTTGCAGGATGAACAGGCTCTATACGCCTGCGGACTATATCCATTTCATGATCGGATAGTACAGAAAGGGCATCCTTCAGAGGTTCAACAAGAAGCGAATACGGCTGGCGTCGCATGTGCTCCATGGCGGAATATTTCACAACCAGCACTTTCATGAAATCGCAGTAATTCAGCAGTTCATCAACGAGTCTGCTCTTCCCCACTCCCGTGTCGCCAGTAACCACAGCAAAGCGGCTGGAATCCGTAACTGATTCCTCTACAAGGTGACGGAGCTTCTGGAGCTCAGGACGGCGACCGACCATATGAGCAGAACTGATCTCGGGAGCTTCAGTGCTCATCAGGTCTTCCGAAAAAAAGTAGACTCTTCCTCTTCCTGCATCCTTCGCGCGGTAAAGAGCTTTATCAGCACGGGAGACAAGTTCCAGAATGGAACCGTCAGACTCCCTGCTCTGACTTACACCAATTGAAAGGCTTATATGAAGTCCTGATGGAAAACTCATCCTTCCCGCTTCGTATATCAACCTCTGGGCAAGATCCAGAGCTCCTTCTCCAGAAGTATCCGGAAGGATGACAATGAATTCATCACCACCGAATCTAATTGCAGTATCGGTTTTCTTGAGATTGACCTGAATAGTCAGCGCCATTTGATGAAGGACTCTGTCACCTGAAAGATGGCCGTAAATATCGTTGATCAGTTTGAAGTGATCAATATCAAGCATTAAAAGGGACCAGGCTTCTTCTTTCCGCAGATATTCATCTTTGATTCCATCCAGATAGGATCTGTCATGCAGACCTGTTAATGGATCAATCCCTATCCTGCCCCTGCTGTCTGAATTAGTATTTTTCATATTGATAAGTAACTAACAGAGAAGTCTCTCCGTGTCCAGTATTATGTAATCAGGATCATTCCAGAAGCCTGAAATACTCTTGCCGGCACATTCGTTCGACTGAAAGAAGGTTCCGAAAGGCATCATTGAAATCATCAAGGGATGCCGTGAAGAGCCCATGCCCCCAGACTATTACGCCCCGGTTGCTCTCCATTGCGGGTGGAAGGGTATTGCACAGACCATAAGGACCGGTCCCTACTTCACCCGGAACGATGGGAATATCTCCTATGAAGAGCTCCTCGGGGCAGCGTATATGGCAGGATCCTCTTGTATCACA
>JAUWJE010000154.1 GCA_030607835.1 Candidatus Fermentibacterota bacterium
CCGACGCTGTATCCTACTGTGAGTGAAAGTGGATTCCACATATCGAAAGTCACTTCTGCCAAACCGTTCATCAGAGTATTCTCAGTATCATCCGGTGACTGGTAGAAATCTCCCCACAGCCACAGAGCTGGCCAATTGGAATCCTGATTGGTGATCCATAATGCCAGTGAACCGTACATAGTTGTCCTGTCAGTTCTTTCATTTTCCAGACCTGATGCCCAGTGAGTGTTCACCTGTCCAATTCCAAGTCCTGGAGATATCCATAACCAGTCAATCAGCCACCTTGTGAAGTCAAAAGACAGGTATGAGCTGATCTGCCATGGTCGGACAGTTCCCGGCTGCCTGTCCCAGCTGCTGTTTGCCTTGACCGAGAAGTAATCAGACAGAATACGTTCTAGGGAAAAAGACAGCTTTGCCCAGGAGTAATCATTAGCGTATTCCTTTGAAGTCTCAATGAAACTGTACTCCGCTTCAATAGAAATTGAACTCCCACTGGAATCGTAATCGTATGATATCAGACTGCTGATGGAGTAGTTTCTTTCACGAATATTGCCATTATCAACCCGAGCATCAGCAGAAATCGTAACATTGAAACGTCCGGACTGCCTTCTGTTCCATTCCGGATCAAACCCGGTATCGGTAATGGATCTTACTCTTGTCTCTGCATAATCATATCCAGGTGAGATACTCAATGCCTGGAAATAGTAGTCCAGCGCCTTATCAGAATATCCTTTCTGCTCGAATGCCAGTCCCAGATATGAGTATAACCATGGAGATGACGGATCGAGTTCCAGGGATTTCTCAAGTGCTGCTATAGCTTCATCATAAAAATCAGCGAAAAGATACGCTTCACCAAGACCACTCCAGCCGCTGAAGGAAAGGCTGTCAAGTTCAATGACTTTCTCGTATTTCCCGGCAGCGGCTTCTTCCTGACCTGAATCAAACAGGTAGTAACCCCAGTCCAGCCAGATATCCGGATTGTCCGGAGCGAGAAACGTTGCAGTTACGAAACAGGATTCAGCTGCGGCAGGTTCATCAAGACTGTTGTAGAGCCCTGCCAGAGAAGACCAAAGCCCGGAGTCTCCGTTGAAACCGGATGTTCCTGCCCTTTGAGCCAGCTGAAGAGCTTTTTCGGGAGCGACAATTGAATATGACCAGGCAAGATCAATCCATGCGGATGGAAAACTTTCGATCAGAATTTTCATCACACTGTCAGCTTCATCAAAACTCCCCTGACTCTCGAGGAGAAGAATTCTTTCGCACATGACAGTACTCTCACTACCTCCGGCTTCGGCAAACCTGCCCCAAAGATTCATTGCTTCTTCAACGTTCCCTGACTCAGCCACAAGCGGAGCAAGTCGTTGAAATCCAAATATATACGTTGAATCCAATAATATGGCATTCCTATAGCATACGATAGCGCTATCGGGATCTTCAAGCTGTTCCAGAACATACCCAAGCTCACCAAAAAGCCATGCTCCTGGTTCCGTGGTATCAATCGCAAGTTGATACCATTCTGCAGCGGACTCAAGATCCCCACTCTCCTCGAAGAGAAGTCCCCTCTGTTCCCATGCCCAGAGGTATTCCGGATCTGTCCTCACTCCGCTTTCATATGCGAAGCCGGCTTCAACAGGTCTTCCAAGGTTCTCAAGTACTATCCCGAGTTCTCCCCATGTCCAGGTGTTCGTAGAATCATTTTCAAGAACAGAGCGGTAAGCCGATTCCGCAGCGCTGTAATTTCCACTGTTCTCATAAAGGAGTCCCAGTTCAATCCAGGCATTATTATGGAGAGGATCCGATTTCACACAGGCTGTGAACCATTGGATGGCTTCATCAGAATTATCGGTCATCACGAATATCGAACCAAGCCTGTACATTGCGAATACATAATCCGGATTCAGTTCGATCCCTTCCAGGTAACTCTGAATGGCGGCATCGAGATTTCCAACTGCTTCCAGACAGAGGCCTATTTCACCCAGGCACCAGTAATCCCCTGGATCACGGACAAGAAGATCTCTGTATGCTTTGACAGCCTTACCGAAGTACTCCTGTTCTTCAAGAAGCAGTCCAAGGTTCAGAAGAGCATCTTTATCATCAGGATAAAGCTCTGTTATTCTTCTATATGTAGCTTCTGCAGACTCATACATTCCTTCCATCTCCATCAGCCAACCCGCCTCAAGCAGGAGGAGACGATTGTCCGGCCACACTTCAAGCGCAGCAGTCAAAAAGTCGAAAGCCCTCTCATATTCCTGTTGATATTCAAGAACATTCGCGGTCTCAAGCCATAGAGATATCCAGGATGGATCGATGTACATAGCTCTGCTCAATTCTCCCGAGGCTTCTTCATACTCTCCCTGAAAAACCAGACAGTGAGCTTTTCCAACAATGCCGGGGATAAAAGTCGAATCGAGATTCATCGCTATCTCGAAGTTGTGTAATGCCAGTTCAACGTCATCCAGGGACATTGATCTGCCCAGCGCCGCCCATGCCATCCCTGAGAGCGAATCCAGCTCTACTGCTTTCTCGGCATACTCCATTGCTTCCGAGATGTTTCCGAGAACCGCTTCTGAAAAAGAGAGTGCTGCCCACGCATCCGAATCAGATGAATCTGCCTCTACAGCAAGAAGAGCCTGATCATGGGAACTTTCCCATTCACCGGATGAGAATTTCTCCTGCCATCCTGCAAAGTTCGCCGCAATCAGAAATGAAAGAAGAAGTATCTGCAAATCAGCCTCCTGTTATCGAAATGACCAGACCAGACAATCCAAGCGCCCAGCAATACCAGGCAAATATCGAGAACTTCCCTTTTGATAGAAATGAAAGCAGAAGTCTCAGCGCAAAATATCCGGTAACAGCTGAAACCACCAGTCCAACGATTATCAGAGACAGCTCTATGCTGCTTTCCCCTATGTCCCCCAGCTTCAGCACAGCAGCACCTGCAATCGCGGGTATGGAAAGAAGGAATGAAAATCGTGCCGCCTTTTCCTTTCTGATGCCGGCGAACAACCCTGTGGAGATGGTAAAACCGGATCGGGAGATCCCTGGGAGAAGGGCAATCGCCTGAGCCAGCCCGATCATAAGACTACCGGTTATCGAAGGATTTTCTCTTCTGCCTTGCTTCGCTAATGCTAATCTTGTTGAGAACAGAATACAACCTGTAACAATGAGCATAATGGAAACCACAACCGGTCTGTCAAAGAGCTGCTCGACTGAATCCGCCAGCAGGAATCCGGCGACTGCCGCGGGTATCGATCCCAGAACAAGAATACGTGCGAGAACAAGGGATTCTTTCCTTCTTCTTATAACACCGACTGCGAGGTCTGTGAGATCTTTCCAGTAAACGGCAAGAACCGCCATAAGTGTTCCAACATGCACAACTACTTCAAAAGTAATATCACCTGCAGGGACATTCATGATTGTCCCGGCAAGGGCGAGATGCCCTGAACTCGAAACGGGCAGGAATTCCGTAATTCCCTGAATAATAGCAAGTACTATAACTGTCAGAAGAGTCATTCTTCCAAAAACTCCCTGTGAAGAACTCTGAGCGCAGAGTCTCTCTGATTCAGCAGAACAAGAGCGGAGATGGTTGCATGGGAGTCAACAGTCTGAAGCATGTTAATGCCCGCTTGATCCAGCGCCGAGGAAAACCTTGCCATAACTCCTTCAATTCCATGCATCCCCGCGCCGACTATCGATACTTTCGCGCATGGTGAAACCATTTCAAATTCGATCTTGCTCCCACTCAGAACTTCAGATACTGTTCCACTGTCCTCACAGGGAACCGTAAACATGGCTGTGGACCCGAACACACTGAACATGTCCATTGAAACTGAGGCTTCCGCAATGAGTCCGAATGTATTCGAATAGAATTCATGCGGAGTTATTTCATCGGTTTTTCTGATTCTGTACTGCGTCACATCGGGACCGGATGCAACACCTGTAATGTACTTCCCGCTTCGAACAACAAATGGCTCAATCTCGGTCACGAGTTCACCGGTGGTATGAGAAAGGATATTGATCTTCACTCCCGCTTTTCCGGCAATTTCCGAAGCTCTGGGATGTACAACCTCCGCTCCCTGCCATGCAAGTTGACGCAGATCTTCAGAACTGATTCTTTCCACACTCATGACTCCGGGAACTTTATCCGGATCTGCAGTGAACACTGAATCGATTTTCTTGTACAGCAGAACTTCGTCAGCATCAAGAGCTGCGGCCAGCGCGATTGCGGTTATATCGCTTCCTCCCCTGCCAAGAGTGGAAACCAATCCATTTCTTCCCATTCCCTGAAAGCCGGCGACAACAATACAATCATTCTCCTCAAGAGGCGCCTGTAGAGCCATTTTATCAATCGATTCGAGGTTTGAATCACAATTTCTGCCATCCGTGCGGAGACCAGCATTCCAACCGGTTATTGCAGTTGCCGATACTCCTTCGAACCTGAGCATGTCAGCCAGAACGGTAGCGGAGATTATTTCACCTGTAGCCATAAGACAGGCTTTCTCCTGTTTCGTTGGAGAAGAAACCATATCAAGAAGGGTATCGGTAGCATAGGGATCACCCTTTGTTCCCATCGCGGATACAACTACAATGAGTTTATCATGCTTCATCAATTGCTTGACACAGTACCGCAGGGATATCTTTCTGTCCTCCACGGAGGCAAGACAGGTTCCCCCGAACTTCATTACACACAGTCTATTCACTTCTGTCGCCCCCCTGCAGTGGCCTTAATCAGTTCCATCTATTCTCTACCGGTATCATCCCGAGAAACATCCATTCTTGAGTAATCCGCTCATATCAAGTATACTGTCGCCCAGATTTTTTAAACATACTACAGCCAGACCAGTTAATGAGTCAGGAGTCTTTGTGGAATCTATAAAAGTATGCATGGTGGTCAAAAACCAGCTCTGGAATGACGCGAGAGTCAAGAAGGAAGCAATCAGTCTTACACAAGCCGGCTTCAATGTCACCATCATTGCCGGAACAGAGGAGGGTTGTCCGCCTGAGGAGACCTGGAAGAATATTCGGATACTCAGACCGCCGAAGGATTCCACCCGTCGCAACGCGCTACGAGAAAAGGTGATAAGTGCATCGGCATCATCAAATAACTCTCTGAAGAGCCGGACTATCAAGCTCCTTCGCCGCAATCGCTTCAGAAGATTCCTGACCGATCTGAAAAGAGCTGTTCCGTGGGAATACAGACTCTACAGGGCAGCGCTTTCGACTGGCGCGGATATATTTCACGCTAATGATCTGGATACCCTGTTCATTTGCGCGAAGGCTGCCGGAAAACTTGGAGCCAAACTTGTTTACGATTCTCATGAGCTATGGCTTGAATCCTCAAGATATTTTATAGCTACATCGGCTCTCAATCGGCTCCGTTACAGAATCACAGAGAAAATACTCACTCCGAGGACGGATGC
>JAUWJE010000083.1 GCA_030607835.1 Candidatus Fermentibacterota bacterium
AGAGGTATTATGAGCAGAATATGTAATTCTGGTACAATCTGTTTCTTAATTTCATTAATGCTGCTGACTCTGATAATTCTGTCCTGTTCAAAAACTGAAGTATCTCGCCGCGATCAGGAAGCGGGTGGCGGGAGTATTCCATCGTGGCAGATGCTTATTGTATCCGGAAGTGTTGTGAATCTGAGAGCTGGACCGGGGACTCAATATGCTATTCTTGGACAAGTCGAAAGTGGTGATACTCTTCAGATTACAGGAGGACTTGATGACTGGTACCGAGTGTACATTTCGCATCTGTCTCTTTTTGCCTGGATATATGGTCCATTGACTTCCGGGGCGGAGCTTCCGCATTGATATCTTAACGAAGGATTTGCATGACCTTTTCATTAGTACTGGAGGATCAAAATGATTGATAGATATGTAATCCCCGAGATGGAGGAGATATGGACTTCTAAGTCCAGATATGCAAGATGGTTGAGTATTGAGATACTTGCTGTGGAAGCAAGGGCAGAAGCCGGGTTGGTTCCAGCTTCAGATCTGAAGAACATCAGAGATAACGCCTCATTTGATGTAAAAAGAGTTGAAGAAATCGAAGAAGTTGTCAGACATTATGTAATTGCCTTTCTTACAAGTGTATCGGAGAGTCTTGGTCCGGAAGCCAGACATATTCACTACGGTATGACTTCCAGCGACATTCTCGACACATGCCTTGCAACCCAGATAAAGGATGCAGGTAAGATGATTCTGGATGAGCTTGATAGTTTTGGCAGCGCTCTCGCCGGTCTGGTCAGCAGGACCAGAGGGATGCTCTGCATTGGTAGAAGTCATGGTATGCATGCGGAACCGACAACAATGGGTTTGAAATTCGCTGGATACTACAGCGAATATCTGAGATGCCGCGATCGATTAATAGCTGGTCTTGAATCAGCATGCGTGGGGAAACTGTCTGGAGCCGTAGGAACTTATGCATATTTAGATCCATCCGTTGAGGAATACGTCTGCAGCAAACTTGGAATCGGGATTGAAACTGTTTCAACCCAGGTTGTTGCAAGAGACAGGCACGCGGATTTCATATATGCTCTTGCATCCATTGGAAGTCTGTTAGATAGATTCGGAACAGAGATAAGACATCTGCAGCGAACCGAAGTTGGTGAAGTTGAGGAGTCCTTCGGCAAAGGACAGAAAGGCTCCAGCGCCATGCCGCATAAACGGAATCCAATTATTAGTGAGAGACTCTGCGGGCTTGCACGTATGCTCAGGAGCTATCTGCTTCCATCCCTTGAGAACACTGCATTATGGCACGAACGAGATATAAGTCATTCATCCGCTGAACGCTTCATTTTTCCTGATTCATGCGGGATAGCCCTCTATTCTCTTTCCAGGGCAGTGAAACTTACATCGAATCTGCGGATATTTCCTGATGCCGTCAGAAGCAATATTGAAAAGGCCGGGGACAGATTCCACTCTCAGACAATTCTGCTTGCCCTGATTGATAAGGGATTTTCAAGAGAAAGCGCCTATAAGATGGTTCAGCGTGTTGCCATGAAGGCTATGGAACAGGGGAAAGGGTTCATTGATATGGTAAGACAGGACCCTGAATTTAAAGAAATTTTATCCAGCAATGAAATTGCCGAGAGATGTGCCCTTGAGTATCATCTTAGAAATGAGGATAATACCCTTGGAAGGCTTGGTCTTTTACCTGCAGATGAATGAGTGATAGGAAGGGTGATATAGATGGTTATCGGATTACTTGTTGGGGGTCTCGCAGGAGCATTAATAGTGTTGCTGATTATGAGCATAGTCAGCGCGAAAAGAGCAAACAGAAACGAGGAACGAATCAGTTCGCTCAAGAGTGATATTACGGCTCTTCGCTATGATAAGCAGGAAGCTGATGCCAGGCATACCAGGTACGACCTTGAGATAAAGAAACACCGGGATATTGCCATACTGTTTCCAGAACTGGTAAAACAATTACTGGCGGCAAGAACTCCGGATGAACTCGCTAAACTTCTTGCCAGGGCCATGAACAGACTTACTGGATGTAATCGCATTGCAGTATTCCTTGCTGATATCCGGGGAGGTAAACTTGGACTTGTGCATACAGAGGGACTCGGAGAGATTCTCAAACAACCTCTCGTAGTCAATGTTGGTGACGGGCATGTGGGATTTGCGGCAGAAACAGGGTTGGTTTTTGAAAAGAAAAATCTTGAGACAGAAAGCGAACTTACGACGAAACGGCTTGAGAGAACAGCAATTCCGGATTTCCTGCCTGATCTTGCTGCACCTATGGTGTGTCAGGGTGTGCTGTATGGAGTGATATGTCTTGTGGATATACCAATAGAATCAACACTTCCCAGGGAAAGACTGGTTGCTGTTGCCGCTGTTGGAGCGGCTGCTTTCGAGGGCATTCGACTTCTTGGCAGGTTTGAATCCGCTGCTGATATGGATCCTGACACTGGTCTTCCTGGTAAGGGAAGGCTCAAACCAGTCCTTGGCCAGGAGATTGAGAGAGTTAGAAGATTTGACAGCCCTCTGGCTGTAGTTGAACTTGTTATTGATCGTGGAGCTATTGATGACAGGTATCGCGCCAGAGAATTCATGTCCATTGCCGCCAATCATCTAAAAGCGACTTTGCGGAACATTGATACCGGACTGAGAACCAGTGCTGATAAGATTATCCTTCTATTGCCCGGTACAGGCGATAAGGGAATTGAAAATGTTACGCAGCGCCTGCTTGATGATCTTCCAAAACTGGAAAATGATGCTGGAGACAGTCTTGGTCACGTCCGGATACGATATCTTTTAATCGAATCCGGGAAGACTGATACCGTTGAGGCTGTATTGAGCAGTCTGGAGCAGAAGGTATTCATCTCGTCGATTGGCATTTGATCTGGAATTATCTCTTAACTGATTTTTTATGGGATATGCGAATTCCTATATATCCCCGAATACTAAACTGAAAGGCATCGATGGATCTCAGGGATAAGCTTAAGGATGTTATCCGAGAACGTGGTCTTGCGATGACTCTTCAGGAATCGGAGAAACTGGCCGGTTATGTTGGTCGAATGCCGACACCCCTGGAGTTACATCTGTTCGATACTATGTGGAGTGAACATTGCTCCTACAAAAGTTCAAAGCCTGTTCTGGCACAGCTGCCAACGCAGGCTTCCAATGTAGTTGTGGGACCCGGAGAAGATGCCGGAATTGTGCGATTCTGTACATGTGACGGAGTTGACTGGGATCTGGTTGTTGCCCACGAAAGCCACAATCACCCCTCACAGGTTCTTCCGGTGGAAGGTGCCGCTACTGGAATAGGCGGGATTGTACGAGATGTTTACTGTATGGGAGCAAATGTAACCGGATCACTAGACCTTCTCCGCTTTGGGAATCCCACAGGTGTTTCCGGCGAGAGAGCAAGGGCAATCTGCCGTGGAGTGATTGAGGGCATCTGGAAGTACGGGAATGCGCTTGGTGTACCAAATCTTGGTGGTGATACCCGGTTCCATGAAGGCTATGATGATAACTGTCTTGTTAATGTGGTAGCTCTTGGATTTGTCAGACACGACAGGATTGCGCACAGCTTCGTTCCGGAGGAAGCTCACACGGAAAAGTATGTTTTGATTCTTGCAGGAAAGTCTACGGATGATACCGGATTTGGAGGAGCCACTTTCGCTTCAGCTGATCTGTCGGATTTAACGGAGAAAGGTGCGGTGCAGGTTGCTGATCCTTTCCTCAAGAGAGTACTGTCCGAGGCAAACAGAACGGTTCTGGATATGCTTTTCGAGAAAGAGATCCCGTTTGGATTCAAGGATCTTGGTGCTGGAGGAATTGCCTGTGTCACAAGTGAGCTGGCAGCTCATGGTGGACTTGGCATTCATGTGGATCTGGATGAAGTACTCGTTTCAATACAAGGGCTTCCACCTGAAGTGATTGCCTGTGCTGAAACACAGGAAAGATACGGACTTGCCATCCCCGAGAGTATTGCTGAGGAAGTTCTTGAAATTTATAACAAAAGCTTTGAATTACCCCGCCTGTTTCCCGGAGGTGGAGCCTCCATAATCGGCAGGTTCACAAAAGATCCTGTTTACAGAGTTATTCACAGAGGTATTGAGGTCGCATGCGCGCCTGTGAACTGTATCACAGAGGGTATTGTTTACAACAGGGAATGGAAATCATCTCCGATTCCTTTGATAGAACCTGACAGTCGTCCTGTGGATCCTCCTTCCGATCTGAAGAAGATGTTGCTTTCGCCTGATGGAGCAAGCAGATCTCCAATATGGAGTTATTACGACAGCGAGGTTCAGGGGACAACTCATTTCAGACCCGGAGAAGCTGATGCCTGTGTGACTGTTCCCATTAAAGGATGCAAAGCGGGGCTTGCAGTTTCAGGTGATGGGAATCCCTGGTATGGTCAGCTTGAACCTTTTCTCGCGGGAGCACACGCTGTCGGTGAAGCGGTCAGAAATGTTGTTGCGACAGGCGCTGTTCCGATTGCCGCTACGGACTGCCTGAATTACGGTAATCCGGAGAAACCGGACGTGTTCTGGCAATTCCGACAGGGTGTTGAAGGAATCGCTCATGCCTGCAGAAACCTCGGACTGGAAAGCGAGGGTGAACATCCGCTTCCTATAGTATCCGGTAATGTAAGCTTCTACAATCAGTCTTCATCAGGTGGATCGATTCCACCATCACCGATTGTGGCAGTTTTCGGGAGGATTGATGATTTCACCAGAGCAACCGACCTGTCACTGA
Organism: Candidatus Fermentibacterota bacterium; assembly: GCA_030607835.1. Classification (GTDB taxonomy): domain Bacteria; phylum Fermentibacterota; class Fermentibacteria; order Fermentibacterales; family JCC-6; genus Aegiribacteria. Next base: position 4,750 of record JAUWJE010000083.1, read on the forward strand.
AAACTCCGGGAAATATCATTATCCTGATTGGCCCGAGAGAGGATGAACTTGGCGGGAGTCTTTACTATCGTTCATGTCTCGAACATTCAGGCGGGAAGGTTCCGCTTTTCCGTGGAGAGCTTGAATATGAGATGGCGCGATTTGTGCTCGATTGTGCAGAGGCTGGAATCTCACAGTCGGTTCACGATATATCTGAAGGCGGTCTTGCCCTGGCCGCAGTCGAGATGGCGCTGGCCACAAGAAAAGATGCCAGGAGGGGTGTGATTCTTGAAAAAGGCTTCGCTGATCCCGTTATCCTCTATTCAGAAACTCCCGGATATCTCATAGAAATGTCACCTGAGGACTGGGAAGGCATCTCAGCCAAACCGGATTTCGCTGCAATAGTTGGAAAAGTTACAGATGATTTCTCGATTTCCTCCGATATCTGGAAGCTGGAGCTTTCAGAAGTGCTGGAGGAGTACACTACACTGCTGGACAGAATTATCTGGAGAGAGGAACTATAGGAATGAAAAACAGACCTCTTGTTGCTGTTCTGCAGTTTCCCGGATCGAACTGTGAGTATGAAACCGCTTCAGTTGTACGGGAATCGGGAATGGATTCCTTAATATTCCGCTGGAATCAGTGGAAAGAACTTTCGGATTCAGCCCCCGACGCGTTCATCCTGCCAGGTGGATTCGCATTTCAGGACAGGGTAAGAGCAGGAACTGTGGCTGCGAAAGAAGAGATCATGGATCTGGTTTTCAATCAGGCACAGTCGGGTAAACCGGTTCTCGGCATCTGTAACGGCGCGCAGATACTTGTCGAGAGCGGTCTTGTACCGGGATGGGAGAATGGAAGAATAGAGTCAGCTCTGGCGGCCAACCATATTCACGGTCGCAGCGGTTACCTCAGCCGATGGGTGTTTCTCCGTGCGAAAAAAAGAGCATTGAGAGTCTCACCCTGGCTGGGAATGATTGGAAACAGCGCCATCCCTGTTCCAATTGCGCACGCTGAGGGAAGATTTGTTTTTGCAGAAGAGGATCTTCACCGTGTGAGTAAATGCGCCGCACTTGTGTATTGTGATGAAAACGGAGTTGAAACCGCTGATTATCCTGTGAATCCCAATGGTTCATTCATGAATCTTGCGGGAATTATGAATAAGGAAGGTAATGTCCTTGCCTTGATGCCTCACCCTGAAAGAGCTTTCTGGATGTGGCAGATTCCACCGTGGGTACCCGGGGTATGGGGTGACCGCCGTACATCTCTGAACCATGATCCTGCGCTGGCTGTTGAGAAAGGCCCCGGAGAGCTGTTCTTCAGGAGCCTTGCCGGGTATTTCGGGCTATTATCCAGGGAGGAAGTATGACAGAAGTATCGATAGCGGTCAGATTGAAGGCGCCTGATCCCGCGGCGATGACTGCTCTGTCAACATTGAAGCGGATCAATCCGGCCACATGTCCATGCAGCCTGGAAAGATATGATTACTGGCGGTTCATCAAACCCGGAGGTGGAAAAGTAACTGTTGAAAAGATCGTGTCACATTTCCATGACATCGTAAATCCCAACAAGCAGTCCTGGAGCTTTTCAGACGAAAGCGGTTCTCTCCATTCCTGGGATGAAGAACTTGTCTGGACTGAAGTGCTTGTTACCGACAAAGTTGACAGTATCTCCGAAAACTGGACGGAGATTCTTCGACGTAATAAGTATGAAGTTGAGAGAGTGATGTATTCAGTTCTCTGGCGGCTTGGATTTCCATCAGGTACTTCCATTGCTGATGCCAGGGAAAGAACACTTGCCCTGACCGTTACTTCTCATCGGGATCACGGTTTGCTTGCGAATCCCATTTCTCAGAATATCAGCCTACTGGACCCGGTTTGATCTCATACGTTCATCCATACGAAAAATTATTCCCTGATGTAAGAAGACCTCAGCAATATACTGGTGGGGAATGGAATCTTGAGTATTCCCTGAAGTCTAAGCCAAGGGTTACCCTTGTCTATCCTGATATTTACGAACTTGGAATGTCGAATTTCGGTCTTGCGATACTTCGTCATGTGCTTGTTCTGAGCGAGAAGTTCGATGTTAGACGCGCATTCAGTCCCGCTCCTGATATGGATGAGATTCTTGACAGAGAAGGGCTTGACTGGGTCGATCTTGAAAACGGAGACCCGGTTCGGGAAAGCAGAGTAGTAGGTTTTGGTATTCCTTCTGAAGCCCTGTATACGAATGTTCTTCATCTGATCAGGAGAATGGGTTTTTCTCTCAGAAGCAGCCAAAGAGATGAAATGTCACCGATTATACTCCTTGGCGGGGGAGGTATTGCAAATCCTCTGCCGCTGGCGCCTTTTGCCGATGCTGTTTTTCTTGGAGAGGCTGAAGAAAAAGCCGTTGAGCTTTTCGAGATTCTTTCAGGGACTGGATCACGTTCCGAGCGTCTTGAACGAGCCAGTGGAATTCCAGGTGTGTTCATTCCGCATATGGGAAAAAAGCCTGTAGAGCTGCAGAGAGGCAGCGTTCTTCGCAGGGAATGGGTACCTGTAAGGCAGCTGGTTCCGCTTTCGAAAGTATCCCAGGACCGCGCGGTTGTGGAAATCGCCAGGGGTTGCACCAGGGGATGCAGATTCTGCCAGGCCTCCCAGTTGAACAGACCGGTGAGGGAAAGACCTGTTGAGGAGATTCTTGAGTTGATGGATTCGATTCTAAAGTGTACCGGATGGGAAAAGGCAGCACTCCTATCACTGTCGTTTTCAGATTATTCCAGGCTTCCTGAGTTGCTTGCAGGAATGGATAGTATTTGCGCGAAGCACCATGCTTCGCCTGGCAGACCGTCATTGA
>JAUWJE010000294.1 GCA_030607835.1 Candidatus Fermentibacterota bacterium
ACATCGATGGCAATCCACCCGATAGGTCGCTCTTCTACATTAAGTCCGATATCCAGCGCGGCATTTCTCTGCGTGAGTTGATATCCATTGATCCAACCAGTAATGCAGTATCAAAGCTGATGTTTCGCACTGCATTCTCTTTGAAATGCCTTGGCTCTGCTTTCTGTACTCATGGAGCCTTGACTGATGAGAATTTGTTTCTTTCTAGTGATACTCCCACACTATCCTTTCCTGTATTACCACCTAGAACAAGAATAATTGATCCGATGCAGGAATTTCGTAAGTTCACATCTGAAACAAATCTCAATCATGCTGCTCTTGATGCAGCTAATAGATTTCTAGAGTACGGTACCGTTCCAGATGAAGAGATATCCTGGAGTGATACGTATCATAGTTTGCCATCGAGTTGGCTTATGGGGAGGGAGGATCAGCTGGAACTGATCCTTGAAGCGGCAGACTTCTCGCGTCGGAATAACTATAAAGGAGTGAATATTTTTGGCAGAGAGTCCTGGGGCGCAAGGGTATTACTGAGTGATTTTTGCGTATCAAGAAGACTTAATGGGAATATCGTCATTGAGATTGTTGCGGGGAATATGCGGGAACTGAGGAATAAACTCGTTAGGGATTTTCTTTTTATTGGCGGTGACTTAAGATCTTTAATGCAGCAGATATCAATGATCTCACCAGGGACTGCGAAGGATCTCGTTATCTATACTCCCGAGGAACTTCAAAACAGCAACCTCCAGCCTATGATCGCAGAGATCATCCGTGAGGCAGTTAATACAGAGATACAACTGTTTATTCTCTCGGGAAGTGCTCTTGAGGTGGATGGTCTTTTTGAAATGGGGCTTCCTTTCCGAAAAGCCAGAAAACGCCTGCTTCTGTCTCGTATCACTTCACGACTTAAGGACAGAACTCCAGGTTATTTTGGAGACTGGCTCTCTCCAATGGAATACTACCTGCTCATTACTAAGAATGTAAGTTCAGAGGTTACCTTTGTGGAAGCAGAACAAGCAACATCAATTCTGCAGGGAATCTCCGTCAACTTCCTGGCCAATATTGCTGACAAAGATTTCAATATTACATACCCGTTCACTGCCACTGGATATTGTAGCCAGCGATCTGTATGGTCTGCTGACCCGACTGATCTCAAGGGAAATGAAACGGAGAAGTTATTCCTGGAATATCTGCAATCTAAGGGCTGTTCTAATCTCAGGGAGCTTGTCTGGGCACTGAACCACAAATTCCTGAGTGATATAGAAAAAGCAAAACTACTTGCAGACTTGATGCACCTCTATACCGGGCTGATAAGTACGGAAGTGGCTGTTGAACTAATCAATCTGCTTTTTCCTCGTGTCTCCGTTGAAGCGGTTACTGTAATCTCAGATATACTTCTGGAACTCGCTGATATGCGTAAACAGGTAATCCTGAATCAGCCTGCCGAAGTACAGCGCGGTGTTTCGATTATTTGCAGTAGACTTGCAGAGATGGCGCTCCCCCCGCGAATGGAGCGGGTTCTTGATCTGCTGCTACTCAGCTCCGCTGAAAGACATCTCGTTCCAGATCTTCTTTCTAACACCTGCAGGAAGTGCATAAATTCCGGTTTCGGCAAGCTTGCAGTACTTGCTGTACCTTTCTTCCTCTCAGCAAGAAGCAAGAATATTGCCGATGAACACTATGCTCTTCTGAACGAGCTCACGGATATATCAGAGCCTTCCGTTGTGTCCATGTTTATCAAACCGGTCATATTACTTCTTCTTCTTCAGGATGATTCATCAAACATGGAGAATTGGAAATTGTTCTATGAATCTCCTCAATCTGATCCGCTCAGGTTTCCGAGTTTCTATTCCTACATTGAAATTGTTAAGTCCTTTGGACACAAGCCATCTCATTCTGCAGAGCATGACTGGCCTGAAAGACACCTGATGAATTCCAGCTTCATTTCTTCTCTTTATGGAATGAGTTCCATGATGTACAGTACTAAAATAAACAAGATCTCACTCGGAAGAAAAAAGGGTACCCTGACAGCCTGGGAAGCCTCCACGAAGATAA
>JAUWJE010000119.1 GCA_030607835.1 Candidatus Fermentibacterota bacterium
GCAGATAATTCATCCAGAACATAGCCGGTATAGCTGCCAGCAGCAGAAAGAATGTTGTACCCACCTCCTCCAATCCCAGTCCTCTCAGATAATCGCGTCCCCAGATTAGACGGAGAAAATCAGTTCCTCCAGCAAATACGGGGAGCATCACTGCTCCTGCGAGACCGGTCACCAACTGGGCTATTGACACCATCGTGTTTTTTGCCTCTTCACGACCTGCTTTGAACGCTCTGCAAAGACCGGGGAATAAAGCTCCGGGAAGTAAACTTGGAGTAATAAGGAGGACGAATGTCTCAATTATTCTGTAGGACTCCTGATACGCCCCTACCGCTTCTATGCTAGATAATCCTCTAATAATTACGTTATCAAGCCTCTGGAAAGCTACACATAGGAGTCCCATAACTCCCAAAGGCCAGCTCTCCCGGAGCAGTTTCAACATGTGTTTCCTGGAAAATCCGGGGCAAATCCTGATATTAAACCTGCCAAGAAATGCAAAGCTGGTCGCGAGCATCACCAGAGCCCTCATTGTGTATGTGGCTGCAGCAGCAAGAGGTCCAAGGTCTACTGCTACAACCAGCAAAACCAGAATAAGAGCTGCAGCGCCTCCTGCTATCCGGGTTGTAGCTTCGTAGATCATGCGCTCCCGTGCTCGGAAAACCGCATACTGAAGCTCCGCAGCTGCCTCCATGGCTGATCCAAGTCCTATAAGTAGTATCATGAACAGCTGTTCAGTCCCATATCCCGCAACAGTGGAAGCAAGAGCCAGGAGCACCCAGGCTGCGATAGTTGTGAGAAATCTCAACCCCAGCGCAGTTGAGTACAACTTCTGTACTTTTGTTGTGTCGAGACTGAATTCCCTGTTGGAAACGATTGATACACCAAAATCAGCGAGAAAAAGAAGTATCTGACTCAGCGCAACTGCGAAGACGAGCATACCGAAACGGCTGTTGTCCAGATACCGGGAGAGGATCATCAGGGATACTAATACTCCCCCCTTTCCGAATAACTGTCCCGTAAGCATGGAGACCGAGTTCCGTACAGCACTGTGAGATCCTTGCGTAATTCGGCTCATATGCACATTCTTCTTTAAAGGCAGTAATATAGATGGAAACGAATTGAAGATCGTATCATATTATACAGTCTATAATTAGCGAATAGTCCGGAGAGCAGAATAACTGTTTCTCTCGATTCGGGTTTTTAGTCGTTAATAGCGAAGTCCAATTTTCGAGAATACCGCTATGTGCTTTCAGGGAAGCATCTCCCTAACCTTCATCGCCAGTTTTCTGAAGGCTCTATTCCTGCTTTTGAAAGTGAAGATTGTTTTCTCTTCGAGACCATCGAGAATCGAGCGATCGCAACCAATCGATTCCAGAAATTCATCGAATCCCTCAGGAGCTTCCCGGTGTTCCCTCTCCTTAACAATCCCGAGCGCTTCTTCCCTTGCAATGACTCCTGATCTGACCATGTTGGCGTATAGGTATTCGTACTTGCCAAAACCTACTCTCTTCAGGAACAGGTAACTGGAATGAGGTGTGCCAAGACAATCGTATCGAACGTCAGCCATGGTTTTTCCAAAATCCAGTTCTCTGTTGAGCGTATCATATATTTCCGGGAGATTCCACTCAATGTAATCAGGAAGATTAATCTGCTTTACTTTGAACATCCTCTTCCAGGAAGGGAAGAAGAAATCCCATTTTAATTCATCCAGCGGGATGGCGCCCTTCATGATGCTCCGGAAGCAGATTCTGTCCATGTATGAGGTCTCAGGTGGTGGAGCCTCGAGTATATCGGAAAATCCTGCTGCAATAAGCCTTATACCCTGCGTATCTGCCGCGCGAAAAATGGATGTTGGAATGAGAACAATGCATGCCGCGCAGAACTCGCCTGTGGCTTCGAGAGCACGTTTGTAAACTCTTTTCAAAAGATCGAAATCCGGTGAATAGGTAATCAGATCAACTCCAAGCCTCGCAGCAGAACTTTTCACAAAAGCGAGAGCCTTAGGGTCCAGGAATCCGTTATCGAAATTGAAGGCCAGACAGCGCATCCCATATCTGTTTTTCAGTACCCAGAGCGTATATGTACTATCCTTGCCGCCACTGAAAGGAACCATGATATCGTACTTCTGACCCTTCCCCCTGTACCTGTCCAGTATCCTCTCAAGCTTCTTTCTCCTGGCATCCCAGTCAATACTGGAGTATTTTACGTCATGCTCCCTGCAAACCCTGCATACGCCATTTTCATCAAAATCAATGTTCGGGTAATTCTCAGGAAGAATACACCGGGTGCATCTTCTTACCTCATCAGTCATTTAACGCCTTTCTTAAAGGAAAACAATATTTCCGAGTAAACTGGTTTATAATAGACAGGATCGCTTCAAGCTATACCCTGTAAGAGACTTCTTCCTCAAGTCCTGCTTCTCTGAGCGCTTCCTTCCTGCGAACCTTCTTCGTGGTTGTCTTGGGGAATTCATCCTCTCTGATGATAAATCGCGCAATATGCTTGTATATAGGCTGAGATGAATTGAACTCATGCACAACTTTCCTCATGTACTCTGCAAGATATTCAGTTGTAAGGCTGAATTTGTTCTCCTCAGCGTATTCAATGAATTTCTCCATGTTCGGTACGACGATAAGCCATATCTCCTCACCTTTGGTTTCTGTCTTCTTACCGGTAGCCATGCATTCAAGGATATTGAGATCCTGGCCAATCTTCAGTTCAATTTCTTCAGGATAAACATTCTGGCCGTTCTTAGCGATAATCACGTTTTTCTTTCGCCCGGTTATAAACAGGTATCCATCGTCATCAATATGGCCATAATCACCTGTTCTGAACCATCCGTCATCAGAAAGAACCTCCGAAGTAGCCTCCGGATTGTTGAAATACCCTTTCATCACGTTTGGTCCTTTTGTAAGAATTTCTCCATTCCCTTCTGAATCAGGATCTACGATTCTAACTGATACACCTGGAAGAGCAGGTCCCACCGAACCGATTCTGTTTGCGTTTTCCCTGTTAGCGGAAATAATAGGAGAAGTTTCTGTGAGACCGTACCCCTGAAGAAAAGTAAAACCAAGTTTCAGAAAACCATCGACTACATCAGGAGAGATGCCGGCTCCTCCGGAAATGCATAGTCTCAAAGTACCACCAAGCTTATCGTGAACCTTCGAAAATACCTTCTTTCTGATGCCTTTATTTCCAAGAACTTCACCAACCGAAGAGATGGTTAGTCCCAGACGATATTTGAAAGCCCCACCCTTCATTGATTTGATGGCTCCGAATATTTTTCTGTGCATGGCTTCCCACAGCAGAGGAACAGCCAGCAGGATTGTCGCTTTCGAATTCACCATATCCTCAGCCACATGCCTGACACCTCTGCAGATGTAGATCGATGAACCGTTTGTCACCGGAAACAGAAAACCGCAGGTGCATTCGAATGTATGATGTATGGGAAGTATGGATAGGAAGATATCATCAATGGAGATATTTATTATCTGTTGCACCTGTCTGACATTTGAAAGAATATTATTCTGTGACAGAACAACTCCCTTGGCCTGACCGGTAGTTCCGGATGTATAGCAGATGGATGCTGGAGCATCACAATCCCAGGTATCAGGTAGACGAGCTGAGCTTCCTGCTCCTTCCCGGATCAGATCATTGTGTACAGGAATTCCATCGCAATGCGCGGTGTTCATCGCGACCATTCTGATATTACGGTCGGAGAGTGAATCAATGAGATCTTCAGCGTATTTTTCGTCAAAAAAGATAATATTCGCGCCTGAATAATGCAGGATTGTAAGCATCTCCGGTACGGGAAGTTCCCTGTCGATAGGAACAACTATCCCTCCGGATCTCAATGTTGCGAGGTATGTTACAGCCCAGGCGACGCTGTTCATACCGGTAATCCCCACAACCGGCTTTTCCTCTCTGTCAAGAAGTGCCCTCGCTAGGGAGTCAATTTTCCTTCGCAAATCATGAAATGTGATTGATCGGTAATTACCTTGATTGTCCGGTTCCTGGAATGCAATTCTTTCAGGATACTTTTCAGCGACTTTCATCAATGCTTCGGGAATACTGGTTAAATCCTGCACTTCATGAAGCGCTTCGCCAGAAATATCATATTTCATATCTACCCCTCATTGAATAAGTAGAAACATACAGGTACAATCGTTCAATACCCCTGACATCAATAATACAGTAGGGAAGCATTGAAAAGTGTGGAGTTTCAGTATCGGTCAATACTTAAGTGACGCAACTATCCTCAAACCGACGTATGGATACCCAAGCCCGGATTCAGGCCGCATTCTCGCCTCACATCTGCAGTCTTCCATTGAGGAGAGCCAGCTTCCACCTCGTACAACAGGAGAAGAATCCGGATGCGCAGGCTGACACCATTCCCAGACATTTCCGGCTATATCATAGAGTCCCCATGCATTAGCCGGATAGCTTCCGACTGGAGCAGCGTGAGTGAAACCATCATCAATAGAAGGATGTCTTCTAAGAAGATCTTCATTACTATCAGACAGGTTAAGCAGACTCCCGTCTGGTCTCCTTGAACCCCATGGCCATGGTCCTGATCCTCCGGCAACCGCAGCTGCGAGCCATTCATCCTCTTCCGGATTTCTGTAAGACAACCCCAGAGTATCTTTTGAGGAAAGCCAATCGCAGTAAGCCTCAGCAGCCTTGAAAGAAAGTCCTGATACAGGAAACTCTTCCAGTCCATCCAGAATGACCCATCCCCCCGAAGGACTGATATGAAATGGTATGGGATAATCACCGGGGAATAACTCTTCAATCGTATCAGTTCTCCCCCACCGGTTTGACGAATCTTTCCGGGGAGATGGCTCCAGTTCGCTGAGATAACGAAGAAATTCGGTATTTGTTACTTCATATCTTGAGAACAGATACGCCGCAAGTGTATCAACAGGTTCATTTGTGGTGGATAACTGTACTGTACCAGCAGCTCCGGAAGGGATCAGTATCAGGTCATCTGAATACAGTTCGGGAAGAATCCAGTGGAAATTCCGAGGAGTGTTGGAGAGAAGAGAGAAACTGTCTTTTTGAATGATCATATCATCAACAATCAGAATAACCTGATGAATCCCTGGAGAATCAAGAAATACCTGTGTTGGAGTGTAGCCTATAAATGAACCATTCAGTTGAACGGAAGCTCCGGAAGGTTCACTTGAAAGTCCAACTGAAAACCGGTAAGGAAGGTGAATGATCACTTTTTCACCTGTCATATCCGGAACGAATATTGTATCTACAGACACATGGCCTGGATATGTTAACGTAACACTCAGGCCATTATCCTGGACAGGTATCCGGGCGGGAGTTGTCCAATAGAAACCCTCTCCATCCGATATCACAGCACCGGACGGTACGGATAGAACATGGACATACGCAACAGGCCAGGAAGTATCGAAAAGCAATGTTACAAGAAGAATCGTCATGGCTGAGAGAAGGATGACAGCCCAGTTTCGCAGAAAGAATCTCACCATGATCGTGAGCCTGACCAATCATTCCTGAAAGCAGCCCTGATCCTGCTCCTGTAGTATACGCCTGTTGCTGGCTGCAGATTGACCAACAGAATTCTGCTCATAATCCTCGTTTCGTGTATCTGTTGCGGAACCAGAGAAAGAAGATAACCGCTCATTCTCTCCGAGCAAATAGGTAACAAATACAGTTCATATGCACAATGTATAATCATTATCCGGACAGTTCAGAATAATTCTACCATTCAGGCAATTCTTAATTTGCGATTTGCATATGTTTTGTATAATCCACTTACAAAGATATTGAATACAGTCAGAGGAAGGATGTCCAATGATTCTAAAGGAACTTGGCGGTTATTCAAACCTGTTCACTGAATACACTGAGCTGCGCATCCAGGAAAACCGTTCCGTCGGTATCGCAGTTGTAAATGGTGATGTGATGAGTAACTTCAGAACTTCATCCAGCGGAGTATCCGCAAGAACATACAGTAATGGTGTATGGGGATTCGCCTCCGATCCGGAGATCAAAGATAAGAATATCAGAAAGGTTATCGCCTTTGCTACTAGAAATGCCAAATTCCTTAGCAGCAGAGAAAACAGAGGTGGGAAACAACTACCTGTAACACTCGGGAATGGTGCACGAGATTTCTCAACCAAAAATCCAAGAAATTCTCAGAAGGATCTCATCGATTTTGTCAGGAAAATTGATTCCAGGATACTGCAGGAATTCAAAGAAATAAGTTCAAGAACGGTTGCGCTGCAGCTTCTTGATATGGAGAAATCCCTCCTTACGTCGCATGGATCTTCAGCCTATTCAATGACGCCAAGGTCGATCATGTAAATCTCCATGTCAACCGAGCGCGATGGTCAGTCGATA
>JAUWJE010000295.1 GCA_030607835.1 Candidatus Fermentibacterota bacterium
ATATTCCAACAACCGCATGACCGCTTTCGTGATATGCGGTACACTTCTTCTGTATGGGGTTGATGATAATGCTTTTACGTTCAAGGCCGAGTATTATTCTATCAATAGCGTAATCGAAATCTTCCTGATCAACCTTTTTAGCATTGCGTCTTGCGGCTCGAAGTGCTGCTTCATTGGCCAGGCTCTCCAGATCCGCGCCGCTGAATCCAGGAGTGCTCCTGGCAACTTTCTCCAGACTCGCTGACTTGTCCACCGGCATCTTGCGCGTATGGACTTTCAGTATCGCCTCTCTCCCCCTCACATCCGGCATACTAACAACAATTGTTCTGTCGAATCTGCCAGGTCTTAAAAGAGCCGGATCAAGAACATCAGGACGGTTAGTAGCAGCCATGACTATAACACCCGCGTTTTCCTCGAATCCATCCATTTCCACAAGAAGAGCATTCAGTGTCTGCTCCCTCTCATCATGTCCTCCTCCAAGACCGGCACCTCTGTGTCTTCCGACAGCATCTATCTCATCAATGAAAATAATGCATGGAGCTTTTGACTTGCCCTGTACAAAGAGGTCCCTGACGCGGCTTGCTCCCACTCCAACGAACATTTCCACGAAATCGGATCCACTCATGGAATAGAAGGGAACCTTGGCTTCACCAGCCACAGCTTTTGCCAGTAATGTCTTCCCTGTTCCCGGCCTGCCAACCAGTAGAACACCCTTGGGAACCTTCCCCCCGAGACGTTGATATTTCTCCGGTACCTTAAGGAATTCTATTACTTCCATAAGTTCCGCTTTCGCTTCATCAGCCCCTGCTACATCTTCAAATGTTACCTGGGGCTTATCACTTGAGAACAGTCTGGCTTTGCTTTTCCCGAAGGAAAAAGCCTTCCCTCCTCCTCCAGCTCTTCGCATGAAGTAGATAAAGAAACCAATAAGCAGAAGAAATGGAATGAACGAGAGTAAGTGAGCCAGTAATTCGTTTGGTGGTTGTGCTTTTATAAGAACACCATGAGCGGACAGGGAGTCAAGAACCCCTGTACTCTCGAATGGAATGAAACTGGTGAATTCCGTGAAATTTGCTCCATCTTCGATTTGTGGCATATAGAATTCACCTTTAATCGAGCCTCCGGTCTCGATAACAACTGATTTGACATCGTTCTTGCTGATGTATTCCATCAGACGGGAATAAGGAATATCGACGCTATTACTACCTGTATCAAATACCTGAAATATCGTAAAGGCGATTAGAACCATAAGCAACCACATAGTGATGGTTCTCACTGAGCAACCTGCAGTGATCGGCTGGGGTGGCATTTTTTTGCCTGGTGGGCGTTTGTTGTTCATATATCTCCTGATCCGTTCATTCCCTTATCGCTACGATGTCGGGCAGATTTCTCCCAAACCCTCCAGAGCTGTCAAGTCCATACCCGAATACAAATCTGTCGGGAATGTTGAATACAACCCGATCGACTTCTACTTCAACTTTTCTTCTGATTTTTTTGTCAAGTAGAACTACAGTGTGAAGAGAGGCCGGATCTCTTGATTTAATCAGCTTTTGAATATACGCCAGAGTAAGTCCTGTGTCGACGATATCCTCTACCAGGAGGACGTCTCTGCCTGATAGGGGAAGGGCAGTATCAAGCGTAAGTCTTACTTCTCCGGAAGATTCTGTCTGTTCTCCGTAACTCGCTGCCCCAAGAAACTCGATCTGCAGTTGAACCTCCATTGATCGAATCAAATCAGCAGCAAACATGAAACCTCCCTTTAAGAGAGGAATAACCACAATCTGTTTTCCCAGGTAATAATCCGAAAGCGTTTTGCCTAATTCGCTTATGCCTTTCCTGATTTCTTTTGAGGAAATCAATACTTCATAATCGTTACTCACTGATCACTCTCCGTTCGCTTCAAAGGTCTTTCAATAAGTACTTCGGATTCATCAACAGTAATTTTCAGCCCTCCGGGAAGCATATGGAAACCCTTTTTCGAGCCAGCTAACCATCTGTCAGTTTTTTCGATTTCCTCTCTTCCACCTCTGGGGCGACC
>JAUWJE010000300.1 GCA_030607835.1 Candidatus Fermentibacterota bacterium
AACCATGAAGCGGACATCTGTGTTTAACGTATAGGAGGCACCGATATTAGCGTCTCTTCCATCCCACTCAAGAATTAGTGAAACATTGTGAGACGGGTGAATACTCAGTGCGCCGAACAGCCCCCGGAATGGATTATTGATTCCATCTTCCTTTGCATCTGCTCCCTGTTTGAACCTTCCAATACCGTAACCAAGGTTCACTTCAACAGGTACTCCGAAGAGGTAGTCAAGGTTTTTTACTAGCACGATATAGGCTGAAAAATTCTGATCCTCTTCATATTTGTACAGTGAGTCATCGGAGTCCTTGAAGAACTCATAGTTCTTCTCTCCAGTAATATTCTGGCAGCCCACAGCCAGCCCAGGAGTATTAATCTGTTCGCTTAAGATAAGCACACGGACATTTCCTGAGATTCCTGCATCACCGAGCCAGGTCGCGCCTATCTGTGCCCTGTTGAAAAGCCCTATTTCAAAGTGACCACCAATCGCAAAATCACTTTCCGATGTGGTGTCAGGGAGTTCATAACTGAAGGCGGTAAGCGAACCACCAATTGCCATTTGTGTATGCTGAAGCACGGTTGCAGTAGGTATGTCAATAATACCGGATCGGGAAAATGGAAGAGAAGCAGCATTACTGACGGATACTACAGTACTTGCAACAAAGGCAAGGATCAATACAAATTTCATTCAAGTCCTCCTAACATCCATGAAGATATGAATCTATGATTTGTTGTGCAATGGACAGTATTAGACCAGGGTAGCCGTAATTATCAGCTCACCCGGCCAGGATGTGCCAAAGGGAGATCCGTCAAAAGCACCGAGGACTTCCAGAACCCTGAAGCCACTCCTCTCCAGAAGGTGTTCAGCCTCATACCTGAAGACATACCTCATTTTAAAGGAATGCACTGTCCTCTCCTTCTTTCCGTCGGAATGCTCGACATGATAGATCATTTCACAGTTTATCAGTTGCTTTGTGAGATCGACTGATGGATTCCTGAATTTCCTGGTGACCTTCCGTCCATCCGGAAGATAGAATGGTGGCTCGTCACCGAACTCCTCTCTTCGAGATTCATCCAGAATGTATTTCATTGAGGGATTGAAAAGATCAAGTATGAAAACGCCTTTATCATCCAGATGGCGATGAACATTCTCAAGGGTCTTCAATTGATCCTCGACAGTTTCAAGGTGCTGGAATGATCTGAAAGGAGTCGTTATAAGACTGAATCTGCGCCCGAGGTTGAAGTCCCGCATATCCCCTTCAATGAGGGTAACCCGTTCTCTGACATCTGCATCTTCCTCCTTCAGCTTTTTTCTGCATATATCGAGCATTGCTGACGATGGATCCAGCCCGGTTATCTCGCATCCGGTTCGTGCGACAGGTACGAGTACTCTTCCTGTGCCACAGCCGAGTTCAAGAACGGAGCCTTCGGTTTTCTCAGCCTGTTCAACATAATAATCAATATCGCTCCTGCCTTCATAGACGGGGATATAATCGTAGAAATCAGCGCTTGATATGTACTCGTCATTTCCAGCTGTATTCATTCGTCTTCTCTTTCTCATTTGGTAGCTGTCAGAAACAGCACCTTTGCCTGATTAATTCACACTGTAGAGAATCAATGGAAAATAGCGCTTTCTCTGCTGAATGTTTTAGCACACAGTAATAGAGCTGCACCCGCATAGACCACAAGTGAGAGATAAACAATTGTCAGTATGCTGATATCTACCTGACCTGCAATGATCGATTTCGTTGCTAGAGATACATTGAGGATAGGGATCAGGGCAGTTGAAGTAGTCAGGTCCATCCCCGGCATCATTCCAATAAAAGCAGGAATGAT
>JAUWJE010000137.1 GCA_030607835.1 Candidatus Fermentibacterota bacterium
TAAATCTTGCGTCCGATGCAATCTCCGGTATTCCAAGAAGCTTGCATAACTCAGAGAACTGTTTGTCCGTTCCAACGGCAAGAACAATATCCTTGCCGTCCCTGGTCTCAAATATGGTTCCGTAGGGGGCTATATTCGGGTGATCAGATCCCATCCTCTGCGGAATTGTTTTTCCCACCAGCCAGTTTGAGGCCTGATTGACCAGGGAAGCTGCTCCGGATTGAATGAGTGAAACTTCTATATACTGACCCTCTCCTGTTCTTTCGCGGTGGAGAAGCGCGAGAAGAATCCCTTCCTTCACCTGATGCGCAGCAAGCACATCCATTAACGCTACAGGCATCTTGACCGGTCCGCTGTCGAGTTCACCGTTCATATACGTGAAACCGCTTTCCGCCTGGATAATCGCATCGAAACCGGGTCGATTATTATGCGTGCCATATCCGGTGATGTGAGCGTAGATCAATCCAGGATTAAGTCTTTTGAGAGTATCATGGTCAACCTTGAGTTTCTCTGCGTCCCCTGGTTTGTAACTGACCAGAACGATATCACTCTTTTCTATCAGACTGTGAACAATCTTCAGGCCTTTCTCTGTTCGGAGATCCACACCGATAGAGAATTTGCCCCAGTTAACGCTGGAGAAATACGAGGAGATATCGCTGTCTGCGGGTTCACTTGGAAGTTTCCATCTGCGGGTGACATCACCGCCAGTTAAGCGGTTCTCGATTTTTATGACTGTTGCACCCAACTCTGAGAAGAAGGCGCCAACACTGGGGCCGGCGAGGACATTGGCAAGCTCGATAACTTTCAATCCGGAAAAGATGTTATCTAGTGACATTTTTTCTCCCTGAATTTAGTCCATAGATGGCCAATAACTATGAATAGAATAGCAGATCCTACAGCTCCAAATGTTTTGTCAATACTGAAGAAACCCAATCTACCGGCGATGATGCAGATGAATACAGTGAGAGTACCGCCGACGAAGGCAAGTTTGGCGCCCAGGGGTGTTATCCAGCCACGGGCGTAGATACCCAGAACTATGACTATTGCTCCGATAGCTCTAATAGCGTAAGACACGTAGGCTGCGTCCAGGATTGCTCCTCTGAGATAAACTGCAAGAGGTATAGTAATAAGATTGACCAGAAGTACCAGTTTACGTGCAGTAACAAGTATTCTTTTGTCATCTGCGGTTTTATTAATCAGTCCGTGATAAATGTCTTTTGTGGCAATTGTTACTACAGCGAAATTAACAGGACCGACAGTGGAAAGAATCGCGGCAAGAATACCGGCAAGCGCCAGTCCTCCAAGAATCGGGGGAATGAACACGGACGATGTAAGCAGAGTAGGTAAAGCCATTTTGGGATTGCATGAAGCAGTATCGAAAAAGAGACCTGTTTTAGCGATCAGTCCAAGTATCCCGACCATAATTCCAAAGGGTGCAATAATAAGGCTGGATGCAATGGCAGCCCGCCTGGCTGTAAGCGGATTCCTTGCGGCAAATATAGGCTGAATGCTGGCCTGTCCGGCCATTCCCCCCAGTATACCTCCAAGCAGCAGGCTGAAAGCATAACTGATATTCGCGCTGAAAGGATTGTAAAGATTGGCGGGAGAACCTGATGCAACCAGATTGCTTTGCAGTGCCGCAAATCCCCCAACCTTCTCAAGCCCGATTATCAATGCAATGCCTATCCCTGCGAACATGGTTACAACATGAATGATGCCAGTTACCGCAAGGGCATGCATTCCACCCATATACGTATACAACGTAATGATAACGGATGAGATAAATATAGAAGAAAGCCAGCTGATGCCGAACAGAGGAGCAATCACACTGGAACAGGTCTGCAGTTGTACATACGCTAGGGTTATATAGGCTAAAAGAAATGAGATGGCGGAGATCGTTCGCACTTTCGGGCCAAAGAGATTTTCAAGCATCTCGCTGACTGTATGAACGTTTTCCTTTCTATAGCGGGAAGCAACAGTAAAACCGATGATAACCATACCAATCGCTGTCGCTATATTGTATAGAATTGGCTGCAAAGTACCTGTGGTAAATGCTTTTTCACTTACGCCGATTGTGCTCATGCCGCCCAGCCACTCCGCGGCTACGACAACAGCACACACGATTACCCCAAGATTCCGACCGGCAATAAGGAAATCAGAAGCGGAGCGACTCGCATATCGCCTGGTAAACAGGGAAACCAATATGACAAAAGCAAAATACGCTACAATTACAGCGATATATGTGCTCATGTATTCCGTTCCTTGCTTTCCTGATGCAGGTGTAAGGTGTTAGGAACTCTCCCCATTCAAGTATTCCCTGATTTCTTCAAGTATATCCTTCAGGGGTGGAATATCTTTGAACCACTCATTTTCAGTAATCTCATTTGTACAGGCGCAGTACACCTGTGAGATCAATTCTTTCAGTCTGAAAGGCAGAGGTTCAGGCTGCAGTCTGCAGATTTTCTTCCAGTTCTGTCTGTCTGCCTTCTTTGCCTCTTCAACAGCCTGATACCAAGGAGTGTTTCTATAATATACGCGTGCAATTTCTTTACTTACGGGCATTCCGTTCAGAGTGAATCGGCATTCATCCAGCGTACCGAGAACGTCAACCAGCATCAAACGCCGTTCACTGTCGAAGCCGACCTCTATTTTCCCATCTTCATTGACCAGTCCGATCTTTGAGTATTCATCCGAAATGAAGCTATTAAGTACTCTTGTAAGGTCCTGCAATTCCGATATCTCCTGATCACTCAAGCCCGAAATCTGTCCCGCTTCCGGCCATGATATATATCTATCTGTGATCTCAAGCTTTGTGGACACATCTATGATTGGTGTTTCCAGCTTTTGATTGGGAGTGGGTTGACTTACAAGCCCCAGATCCTGTGGAGTTATCTTTCCTTCTTTTAACCGTCTGAACACGCTGCTGCCGGGAGGCAGTGTGTTTCTGTAGATTATTTCAAGCGGGATTAAGTGCTGTCCCTTCAAATCACCATAAGCTGAATAGTCGTAATGATCTCCTATCAGCTCAGGGTGTATTACGGGTAGCAAATCGATTTCCATTGTATTTGTGACTCTATTGATATCGGAAAGCTTCCTGACTTCCCCATCCTCAACAAGCCCCACGTAATGTGTGGGAATGTTCATCTTCTCAAGCTTTTCGAAGAAATATGCGCCAAGAAGAGTAATAGCTGCGCCTTTTTCAGGGATGTTGTCAGGCATTTCACCCCAGGCGAACACGGAATATCTATCTGAATAAATGAAACGGGCTTTCCCCGGTTTGTTTAAGTCTGCCGCTTTAAGTACTTCCAGGTCCTTCACACTGCCCATATTTATATCTCCTGATCATCTTTCTCTAGTTTTGCTCTTAATTCTTCCTGATATTCCCTGACTTTTTCCTGAACGCCCTGATCACTTAGACCTATGATTTTAGCTGCTGCAAACGCGGCGTTTTCCGGTTCAAGAACCACAAGAGGAGCTACACCTGACGGCATTCTCAGACTGGAATAAATGTCGTTTCCTCCGAATTTATCACTGTAGGGAGGACAGGCGATAACAGGGCAGTACGTCTGAGCATCGGTGAACCCACTCAGAGCATTGCTTCTTCCAGCAACAGTAATAAACACCACTCCATCAGCTTCATATTCTTTTATTAATTCGTAGCATTTCAATGGCACCTTATGTGCGGAAGCAATCCTCATTACATTTTCAATACCGAGTCGGTCCAGAACATCAGCAATTCTCGTAGACCATTTCATGTCACTTTTGGAGCCCATGATTATTATTACCATGCTCATACCTTCCTGCGTTAAAATTATATGAGTTTCTACATATCCCAGATGGATGCCCAAGTTATAAGCAAAGTAAACTGTAATGCAAGGATTTGGTTAAATCGAATTTGCTTCTATGAATCATTCTTCAATGGTCCAAACATAGGCGCGACCTCCACCCTTTCGTCTAACCAGGCTTATGTCGTTTTCCATCCTTCTCAGCCAGGACTGGCAGGGTCGATCATAAGGCAGCTTGAGCCGGGTTCTCAACTCTTCCCAGGTGAATCCATCTGGGTAGAGTCGCAGTTCTCTTTGTATTAAATCTCTAAACTCAGTGTATTTCATAGACTTTTCCTCAAACTCCCCAAAAGATTCTCCCAATCGCTCAACTGCTTAACTCACACATATTCATTTGACGAATAAAGCCAACACGATCAGAATCCAGGTCCACAATAGTGAATGGTTGAGCAGGTAATTACTGGATTTCCAAGTGCTGATTAATCCAATCCAGAATATCACTTAACATTATTTCATAATCCAGATTGTTATGCAGTTCATGATAACCGGTCGGATAACTGATAAATTCCTTATCGTTGATTAGAATTCGATCGAAGAATTTCTTTGCACCTTCAACGGAATTGAATCTATCAGCCTCACCGTGGATCATAAGGATGGGAATACTGATATTCTCTCCCTTCATCTTCACCAATTCCAGAGTAGATAGCAATTCTGTCCCCCATCGAGCGCTTACTATACCATGGCCAAGTGGGTCATCTTGATAAGACCTTACTACTGATGGAATCCGGGAAAGCGCATCAACGTCCAGGCCAAGATCAATCGTGAATCCCGGGCATATGCGAGATAAAATTCGAGCCAGTGCGACCTTGTAAGGTTTAGCTACACCTACTGGCTCAATTGGCGCTCCAGAGATAATCACTCCCGCCAATCGTTCGTTTTCTGAAAGGATGTAGTCCAGGACTATCAATGCCCCCATACTATGGCCCATCAAGAAGATGGGACCCGCCGACTGTTGCGCCCTGATCACCCTGAGGAAATTCAACAGAGCAATACGATATTCCATCCACGAGTTTATGTGACCGCGCTGACCAGGGGAGTTTCCATGACCTCGGAGGTCATACCCATATACAGCAATTTGATTAGAGACCATATGATTAACAATATTCATGTACCGACCACTATGGTCTCCGATTCCATGAACAATTGCTATAACAGCGCGAGAGGAAGCCTCTGGAAGCCAACATTGAGAGTAAAGAGATATACCATTCATCCCTTCAAAACGAAACTCACTGTGTTGCATAAATGTCCCCAATCGCTATGTCATACTCGATTAGTTGTTAACCGTTATTGACATATGACTCCAGTGTTGGTTGTATCGCAAGCTTAATATCTTTTAACCCAGCCAGCTTCCTGATACCAAATTTCTTCTCTAAGTCCAATATCACTTCCTGCCCCAAGTAGTATCCGCATTGCTTGTAGCCCTGGATGTCAAACCACGAGCCGAAGAATGGACTTACATCAGCCTTCTCTTCAACCATCCTAAGGAACTTCCTGGCAAGCAGACTTTTATTCGCTGTACACCAGTCAAGCCAGTCAGAAACATTAAGACCGGTTCCTTCATGCCAGCTGTTTCGATCCATAATGATATGCTCACAACGTTGCGCGTACCCTTCTGTATAAAGCTGCCACCAAGCTCCTTTTTCGCGGTTCAGCTCCGAATCATTTCTAAATTTTTCATGTATGGCATGACCGATTTCGTGCGCGATTAATCCCTTCAATGAATCGGATTCTGTCCAATTGCACTCGGCAATCATCTCGAGTCCAAAAAGAATGGCCTGCGAATTACGCAGTTTTGTATGCCATCCTGCCCCACATCCAATGCCCACATAAATCACATAGAGTATATTGAGTTCATTGATCTTGAATCTTTGCATCGCAGATTTGTGCAGTGGCTCAATAAACTCGATCAGGTTAGTATGTGCTTCTTTCATTGGATTCAGGCGGCTTTGCAGAAATGGGAATA
>JAUWJE010000077.1 GCA_030607835.1 Candidatus Fermentibacterota bacterium
AGAATTTTCTGATCGAGTGGGATACGATAATCACTGGTTACGGGTTCACGGTTGAAGATGACTATATCTATCTGCTCAACCGGATCACAGGGGAGGTTATGAGCTCGTACATGGTTCCAACTGCTCCTGGATATTTCTATCGAGAAGAAGACCGGCTCTACGTAAGGTGCTATAGCCGCGACTGTGAATTCGTCATTACCAACTGATTAGAAGGTTAGCAGCCTCCGCATCTGATCGTATGGGAACGGATAACTTCCGTATCGGAAGAAGAACTGGACGCGATGGAAACGAATGGGGAGGACAGAACAGGAGAAAACCTTTACAATCTGAATAATATTTACAGGCTGCGTTTTGAAGGGGACATTGATGTCTGGGAACTATCAAATATGCTGGAAGAACTTCCTGGCATAATGCTTGCAAAACCTGTACCTCTACCGCAGCCACTGCCTACTCCTCCGGATTACCAGGGGTCTCAGGGCTATCTGAAGGCAGCTTCTTTCACTCCTACAGGGATAGATGCCATATATGCATGGACACAACCTGGAGGTGAAGGCACAACCGTGACTGTCTGTGATCTGGAATACAGCTGGAACTACAACCATGCTGATATTACAAAGGCACTGGGATCGCAGATCAATACGAATGTTCACGATCCATTCGGCGACAATAATCATGGCACAGCGGTCATCGGGGAGATGGTCTCGGATTTTAACGGGTGGGGTACAACAGGCATCTGTTGGGGAGCAACGCTAAAAACATGTGGAACTTACTACGGTGCTCCAAACTGGAATGTTCCCGGAGCAATGATGGTGGCAATCTCGAAGCTGTCCGCTGGAGACGTGATTCTTCTTGGGCAGCAGTGGGAATACGTTCCAGGCTCACAGGACTATGTTCCTATTGAGTGGTGGCTTAACTATTCACCGAATCCGCAGACAAATAACGGAGTTTACGCTGCCATTCAGACAGCAGTCGCAAATGGAATTCATGTTGTTGAAGCCGGGGGTAACGCGGTTAATGGCGGCGGTGTTAACATGGACGCGATGAACTGGTACGGTGACTGCGGATCCATGATTGTTGGAGCCGGAGGAGTTTATCCAGGGGGAACCTGGCCTGCAGGGGATCGTCAGAGGCTTTCGTACTCGAACTACGGGAGCAGATTCACATGTCAGGGATGGGGTGAGAATGTTGTTACAACAGGATATGGGTCCTTGTACAACGCTGAGGGTGTTAATTACTATTACACCTCTACATTCTCAGGAACCTCAAGCGCATCACCAATTGTAGCGGGTGCAGCAGCGGATTGCGTAGGTTTCTGGGTAGCTAATGGAAACCCACCCGGTACTCTGACACCTTCGTTATTGAGAAATACGCTGGTTACTACCGGATCCCCTCAGTTGTATCCACCCTCAGGCAACATAGGACCCCTGCCGAATCTTATGAGTGCGTTCGCTTATCTTCAAACAGTTGGAATAAAAGGTTCATCTGAATCCCAGCTGCAATACTCCGTGATTGTTTCTCCGAATCCATCATCTGAAAGTGTTGCATTCAACATTTATGGAATTACAGATATTCCTGTTGAACGCATATCGATTTATGACATTTCAGGGCTCGTTATTACCGATCTTGATAGTTTTTCGTTGCAGGAGGGAAGTCAGGATACATTCCATTGGAACTGCTGTGACATGTATGGAAGGCGGATCAATTCCGGAATGTACATTATCAGGACGGAATGTGAGTATGGTTCTGTGACGGTTCCATTCATAATTCTCGAGAAATAGGAGCGAATAGTTACGGGTTGCATTTATCATCCTTATGATGCAGGATTGAATCACTCAATTTCTAATTCAGCCGGGGGGATATGTTATGGGCGGATTCTTTGGTGTTGTTTCAAAAGAGAGCTGTACTGAGGATTTATTCTATGGAACTGATTATCACTCACACCTCGGAACCATGAGGGGGGGGATGGCTGTAAGGAGTAACGAGGGAATCCACAGAGTGATCCATGACATTACAAACGCACAATTCCGCTCAAAATTTGAGGATGATCTTCCTGATATGGAAGGATGGATGGGCATCGGAGTGATTAGCGATTTTGAAGATCAGCCTCTGATAATCGGATCACATCTGGGGAAATACGCAATAGTAACTGTGGGCGTAATTAAGAACATTGATGAACTGGTTTCAAGGGTTTTTAAAAACAGAACCGGGCACTTTTCAGAGATGTCGGGTGCAGAGATTAATCCAACTGAAGTTGTTGCTATGCTTATAAATCAGGAGGAGTCATTTACTGCTGGACTTGCTCATGCCCAGGACGAAATTAAAGGTTCCTGTTCCATATTGCTTCTAACGGATGAAGGTATTTATGCATCGAGGGACAGACTTGGCAGAACTCCCATTGCTGTTGGGAGAAAAAGTGACGCCATGGCTGTGTCTTTTGAAACATGCACATTTCCCAATCTGGAATATGAATTTGTTCACAATCTCGGACCGGGAGAGATTGTTTACATTACAGAGGATGGGTTTGAGCAGAAAAAAGAACCAGGGGAAAGAATGCAGATATGTGCTTTTCTCTGGGTCTATTACGGTTATCCCGCTTCTAATTACGAGGGAATTAATGTTGAAGATGTACGCAACAGATGTGGTGAGTGCCTGGCAAAAAGAGATGATGTGGAAGTTGACCTCGTAGCAGGTATACCCGATTCGGGTACGGGTCATGCTGTTGGATACGCAAACTATTCAGGTTTTCCATACAGACGCCCATTTGTTAAATACACGCCAACCTGGCCGCGCAGCTTCATGCCACAGGATCAGAATGTGAGGGATGTCGTAGCAAGAATGAAACTGATTCCCATTCGAGAATTAATTCAGGATCAAAGACTTCTTTTCTGTGAGGATTCAATCGTAAGAGGTACTCAGTTGCAGGATACCGTTAAGCGATTGTTTAACGCGGGAGCCGCTGAAATACATATGCGGCCAGCGTGTCCACCACTTGTATTCGGTTGTAAGTTTCTCAATTTCTCTCGTTCAAGATCAGTTCTGGATCTGGCAGGACGGAAGGCAATCAAGGAAATAGAGGGAACGGGAGATAAAGTACCGGATAAGTACCTTGACGTTAACTCTGAAGCATATGCGGAAATGGTAGAAAGAATACGAAAAAGGCTCCACTTGACTTCACTTTCCTACCAGCGGCTTGAAGACCTTGTAGAGGCAATTGGACTTCCAAAGGAAAAACTATGTACGTATTGCTTTGATGGAGTGGAGTAACAGAGACAACAGATATGAATTATCAATGAGGGAGTTATTCTGAAAATAGAAGTAAGAAAACCGGATAAAACCGAAATAGAAGAATTGGATATATTTTCCTGGCCAATCTGGACATGCGAACCTTCCGAATTTGATTGGTGTTATGATGAACGGGAAACATGTTTTCTCCTTGAAGGAAACGTAACCGTCACGACAGATTCCGGCAGTGTTTCATTCGGTGCCGGGGATTTTGTCATATTTCCTGAGGGATTGGCCTGCCGATGGAAGATTCATAAGGCGGTCAGGAAACATTACAAATTCGGCTGAGGATGGAGATAACTCTGGTATACGGACAGACACTAACGTTATCTACAAAGGGATTCTCAGATATCATCAACATTACAGATGAGGTCAGATCCACGATAGAATCATCCGGGATTACTGATGGGCTGGTTGCAGTCACCGTTATCGGTTCAACAGCCTCAATCACTACGATTGAATATGAACCGGCGCTTGTGGAGGATATGAAAGAACAGCTGGAGAAAATGGTATCTCAGACAATTCGCTCAAGACATTCCGAAACCTGGGGTGATGATAATGGTTTTTCTCATCTGAGAGCTTCGCTTATGGGGCCGGGGATTACTCTGCCGATTGTAAATGGAGATATCCTGACTGGAACCTGGCAGCAGATTGTGCTGATCGATCATGACAACAGACAACGCTCAAGAAAGGTCAGAGTACAGATTATTGGTGATCGGGAATTCTGAAACCGAAATATGATTACGTATTCTGTTCTTTATTGAAGGGGATTTAGTGAAAAACATTTTATTACTGCTGATAGTATTGATTTCCCTATCATACAGCGAAGTACCCTCGTACATGATCTATTGCGACCAGGATGATTACAACGAGATGATCACGAACTGGCATGTTGAGGATATCGAGATAGACTGCACAGTAGTTCGTGATGATACTGTTTATACTGATGCAAGGATACGTCTTCGCGGAGACAGCTCAAGAGGCTATCCGAAGAAGTCATACCGAATCACTTTTTCGGATTTTGATCCTCTCAATGGCAGAACAAGATGGAACTTCAACAGCGAGTATACCGATCATACGTATATCCATTCCTGGCTGTTTGCATGGATCATGGAACAACTGGAGTATCCATGTTTTAAAGTAGATCATGCAAGATTGTATGTAAATGACAGTTATATAGGATTATATATTAAGACGGATCCTGTTGATGAGCAATTTCTTATAGAGAACGCGCTCGATCCGCAGGGAAATCTTTACAAGGCTGCGGTAGACGGCGCATGCCTCAGTATCTACGACAATGTTGATGAATTCTGGGATAAGAGAACGAACACTAGTGAAGGCTGGAATGATCTTTATGAACTTATCGATTATCTTGATCATGTACCGCCTGAAAGTCTTCATAGGGACATCAGTGAATGGTTTAATATTAACAGACTTCTGACAATTGTAGCGACGAACACTCTGACAAATAATTACAGTACTTATTACCACAATTACTTCATGTATCACGATGTGCAGGGTTCCGGCGTCTGGACAATGATGCCCTGGGATGTTGACAAGACGTTCGGTAGCTGGATAACCCGTGCTTTCAGTGCGGGGGTAAATGCTTTCTGGTACGACAATCCTCTATTTGAGAAGATAATAATCAACCCTGTTCTGTTCGAACTGTACTTTGACAGAATGCAGAGCATTACCGATGAAGTCATTAATATCACCGTACTTGGTCCGGTAATAGATTCCCTTGAACTGGCATTGGAACAGGCTGTGATCGATGATTTGATGGATGCCATAGATGTTGTCGAGTTCCATGAAGAAATTGAGATACTCAGGAACGATAGAATACCATTCAAGATGGATGCAATGCTTTCTCAATACGATAACGCTCCAAGACCGTTTCAGGCTCATCGCGGTGATACACTGAGCCTTGGTGACAGGTTTATCTCATGGGAGAGTACAGAAGCACTGTCCGGAGAAGTTGTGAAGTACAACGTGTATCTTTCTACCAGTTTCGGATCACCGGATTCCATCGTACAGCATCATTATGGAATCAGTGACACATTCTTTACGTTCACTGATCTGGAACCGGACAGATATATCTGGACTGTTGAGGCTCAAGCATCCAACTGGTACACTGAAGCTTACGATCACTGGAATCCCCTGACGGTAACTTCTGATTATACAGAATTGAGCGGGACACTCAGCGGAACAACATTCCTGCAGAAGAATAATTCTCCATATCTTATTACCGGGGATATATACATTCCATATGGATCTTCTCTTTATATCGAGGGCGGGGTGGATATACGAGTTGTTGGAGGGGTTGGATTCAATTGCTCCGGATCGTTGCGATCTGAAGGAAATTCCTCTGACTCCGTAAGGTTTCTTGCGAACATCAGTTCGGAATCCTGGAATGGGATAAGACTCTCCGGTGATGTGGCCGTATTCAGATATACATCCTTCACAAATTCAACAGGTTACGGTGGAGCTGGAAGCAACACAGCATGTATCTTGGCTTTGAATACTGATCTGACCATGGAAAATTGCTCATTTTCATACAATGAAAGATGTATTCAGGTTTCAGGCGGATCCGCGACTCTGGACAGCTGTGATCTTACAGGCTGGAACACTGGAGAGCTATTCTTCATGGATGCAGGAGTATCAGCACTCATTGTAGACAGCAGATTTGGGAACATGATCAATCCACCAGCAAGTTATCACGATGCTGTGGAATTTCAGAATTGCACTTACGGCGAATATGTTGTCAGGAATTGCGAAATATTCAACATTGCCGGAGATGGAATAGACCTTAACGGGAGCTTTCTGACTGCGGAGGATAATCTCATATGGGGAATTGAGGACAAGGGTTTCTCGATCGGTGTTAATCCAGGTGCGGGTAGCGGGACATCTGAGGTTACTCTGCTAAGACAGATCGTTCTTGACTGCTACGAAGGTATTTCCATAAAGGATGGATCTGTTGCTCTGATTGACAGATGTACTGTATTCAACTGCGAAACCGGCATTCGCGCATATGAAAAAACAGCAGGGTATGGAGGAGGTTATGCTACTATCGTAGGATCCATAATAAGTGGCAATAATAAATTATTCAGTTTCGAAGATGGTGCGGTATCATCTGTGAATTACTGTCTGACAGGAAGCGATGAGCCGTGGCAAGGGCAGGGAAATATAGCTGCTGACCCCGGGTTTACCGGATGGGGGGATCTGGATTTCCATTTGTCTTACACATCACCCTGCATTGATTCAGGTGACCCTTCAGTGAACGATCCGGATGGAACCAGATCGGATATGGGTGCCCTGTTCTATCCGCAGGTATTCGAAGGACTTGTGATAAACGAACTCCAGTCCAGGAATGAAACAACAATTGCTGATGAATATGGCGAGTACGATGACTGGCTTGAAATATACAATGGTTCAGAATACGATTGTGATCTGAGCTGGGCATACCTGTCGGATGACCCCAGCAATCTATCTCGCTATCGTTTTCCCGCAGGCTCTGTTATTCCGTCAGGAGGCTATCTTGTTGTATGGGCTGATGGAAACTGTTGGCAGAACGGTTATCATCTTCCATGGCGGCTTTCCGGTGAACGAGACAGCCTTTATTTCTCAAGACAGCCTGTTGAGTCAGGCAGGCTTCTTCGAGGAGTGGACACCGCACCCGCACCGGAATTGATTGACAGCATCACTTTCGGGATAATTGAACAGGATTACTCTTTTGGAAGAAATCCTGATGGAGGAACAACCTGGGAGCTCTTCAGTAATCCCACTCCAGGATTTTCAAACTCAATACCTTATTCCCAGACAGGATATCTTCAGGTCTCGAACCCCTTCCCAAATCCGGCATTATCCGGGTTAGTCACTCTTGACCTTACTGTTGATGCAGGGCTGACCGTTGTTTCTATTTACGATATATCCGGCAGACTCGTAGCGGAAGTGATGAACCGGTATCTTGAGTCTGGAGACTATCGAATTTACTGGGATACTCTTAAGGATGGAGGCGGTTATGTGCCTTCAGGTGTTTATCTGATTCATGTTCGTCATGCTGCGGGTCTTTCTGCAAATAGGAAGATTGTAGTAATCAGATCGGAATGACTGGAGAATTCCTGAATGAATAAAGGGTATAACCCGCCTGAATATGTAATACTGCTATTAATCCTTCTTCCTTTCATGCTGATACATGCGTCCTGTATTTTCGATTCTCCATCCACGGTTCCCGGTTATCCATCTAAAGTTGATTTTTCAATTCCATTTGAGTCTCTGGGTACACCATCAATGTGTGAATGCACATATGTGCGGGACCTGGCTCTTGTCATCGCGGATAGGAACATTGTTCTTGTTGACATTGAATATGGAGAACTGGTTTCTGTGCTCGATACAGGTGTTGAAATTCGTGATCTGGGTGATACTGATGTCGACGGATACGCATATGTTCTGACTGACAGCCTGCTTTTTCCTGTAGATCTTGTTGGAGAGTGCCTTGATCCTCCACTGAATATTGGCAGCGGGGGAAGATTCATTTCCACATCAGGCGTCGATTGTACCGCCTGGATAGTCCATGAAAACGATTGTCTGACAAAGGTTGATC
>JAUWJE010000089.1 GCA_030607835.1 Candidatus Fermentibacterota bacterium
GCCGGAAGGATAAGTGGGACCTCCTCTGAGAATAGCTATTGTCGCCGGAGACGGAACGGGCAGGATTCCGTGTGCGCAGGTAACTGTGCCCGTTCCAGTGGAGACGGGAGAAGAGAAAATCCTGTCAATTCCAAGCAGATGGAGGCAGCAGAAGCTTCCCACGATATCAATTATTGCATCCATCGCACCTGTTTCGTGAAAATGAACTTCGCTTACAGGTATCCCGTGAGCCTCCGCTTCCGCTTCGGCAAGCTTCTGAAACGATTTAAGACTCTTCCCAATAACATATTGAGGTAAGCTTGCGTTCCCGAGTATTCTTTCTATGTCTCGAAGCCCTCTGGATTCAGTCTCGTGTGGAATTTGCACTTCTACATAAGTTCCCCTGAGACTATTTTTTAGAACCTCTTCTGTGGTGATTTTCCAACCATTCAAGTTAAGCTTCGAAAGCATCTCATTCAGACTTGATTGATCTGCGCCGGCATCGATAAGAGCACCGAGAATCATATTCCCGGAAGCACCGCAGAAAGGATCGAAAACAGCTATCTTCATATTCCACCAAATTTATCTGGGACATTCCTGTATATAGTCAGCATATTATAAGCGGCAGGGCACAGTCTAAACCAGAGGAGCAATCATGATTGTACCAGATTCGCTGATGAAATTTCTGCTTGACACACGTCGATGTGCAATCCTCTTTTCTGGTGGTGCCGACAGCGAAGTTCTTCTAAGAGCAGCAACCGGTGTTCTTGATCCGGAAAATGTTATATCACTGACTGCGGATTCACCTTTTCTTGCGGGATTCTACAGAAATTCTATTAAAAGAGTTGCAACTGAAATCGGTATAGAATCGATCTTTGTCATTGTGAATCCTCTTGATAATCCCGATTTCATTAAAAACACTTCTTAACGTTGTTATATCTGTAAGCAGGGAGTTTACGGGAAGCTTCAGGAAAAAGCTCTATCTCTTGGATACACTGCGGTAATGGATGGCACGAATACTGATGATCTTCAAGAGTACAGGCCCGGTCTGGCAGCTGCTGAGGAGTACGGTATTCTTCATCCCTTCCTTGAGGCCGGAATGGGAAAGGTGGACATCGGCAGAATGGCCGACTCGATTACAGCCTGTGCTCATGTAAAACCATCAGATTCATGCCTTGCTACAATAGTATTAGAGGATCACTCGATTACTCTTGAACTTGTCAAACTTGTAGAAAAAATGGAGGCTCCGCTTCGACCGTTTGTACAGGGAAGGCTTCGCGTTCGCACTGATGGGAACAAATTAACGGTGAGATACTCGGAGATCGATTCGGATGTTGTTAAGAAACACCGGGAGGAATTACTTGATATAGCAGACGCGGCCGGGTTGACCTGCATATTTCACCAGATCTAAGTGAATCCCTAATCTTCCTTCAGATATCGATAATAGCTTTTCAGAGTATAGACCGCTGCAAGAGGATTGTGTGCTGATATACGATCTTTTACAGCAAGGACAGTACAGAGAGCATCCGAGTATTTCAGAAACAGGGAATCATGACCAACACACAAACCTATCATGATATTGAATTCCGTTTGCGCCTTATTAAGAACCATTGCCTGAAAGATAGGATTGCACATCGATTCATCAGTCCCTGGCATGATCTTTTCTCTGTCTTTGACTCCGATGAATTCCTTCTTTATACGTCCTGCCTTACAGATTACTGAGACAACCTCAAATTCTTTTGCCGACAGAAATTCCTCCACAGCTTCTGCCTCTCTGGAAAGACCTATGCAGAAGGCAAGTCCCAGCTTTCTGAAACCCATTTTTCCCGCGAATTCGACTATTTCAAGAAGTCGAGGTTTGCATGGTTCAGGACATGTATTCTGCTGGCCTCTGTTCCGGTAGCCTTCGCCCTCCTGAATGGAAGCCTGCCTGGCGAACTCCTTGATGAACTGATTCTCGAATTCGATTTGTGCTTTTTCCAGAAGTTCGATGTCAGCAGTCGGACAGGATGGCAAGCCTTTTCCCGGCAGAGTTGAACACAGACGTTCTTCTGTAGTATAGGGGCATCTTGCACAGGCCGGATATTCTCTTTCCATGTTATTCAACTCCAGACATTCAACAGACGGTTCAGCATGAAGTGCTCTGTATGTTACTCAGAATTTCCACGAACATTTCAGGATTTTCAGGCGAGACAACAATTACCTGTTCAGATAGTTGCAGAACTACGCAGTTTCTGAAATCAGTGACATAGGCTCGGAAAGAACCAAATTTCCCGCTTCTGTACTTGCCGGAGAAACTGAAAAGTCCTCCATTGCCCATGGTTCTGATTGAACCAGTCATGGCTTTTGGATCGTGTGTGACGGAAACAAGAGATGAAAGATCAATTTCCGTTTCCCAGAGCAGTCTCCGTACTCCGAGAACATTGCCTTTAATCACGTACCCTCTAACAGTAAAAAGCAGTGCGATGAAAAGAATAATAATCGGGATTACAGTGTATAACATTACCTCTGTTGCCGTACAATCTCCTGTCAGGAGAAGCCAGCCCGGCACTCCTATGATTACAAGAATGCCAAAGAGACTGAACACTTTGAGAAGCTTGCCCCAGGGCGCCTGAAACGATCTGGCCACATCCACCATGATTACCCCATCTATAAAATAACAATAACTGCCTTGAAAATAATCTATGTAAGGTTGTCATCTAATGCAACTTAAATGTTTTTACTCTTCCACTCAACAGATATTCGGAGCATGATGGCCTCTTGCCAATGACTCTCTTTTGTAACACAATTAATGTAGAGGATTAACCGGGAGGTGATAAAATGCCTACTTTCGTTTTAATGACGCGACATCATCCAAGTAGTCTGCACGACGCTGAGAGCAGAAAAAGAATGGGAAAGACCTGGCTGAACAAAGTCCGGGAAGCCTGCCCAGACATCAAGTGGATTGCACACTACGCTATACTGGGACCATATGACTTTATGGATATCTACGAAGCTCCAGACGTGGAGACAGCTCATAAGGTATCCCTGATTTCCAGAGCCGAAGGAGCACTGGAAGCGGAAAGCTGGCAGGCACTGCATTACGATAAGTTCCTTGAAATTCTAAACGAAATAGAGGACTGACAGGAAAACGGATTCGAACATTCGGGGTCGGACCTAAAAAATGAACGTTCTTAACATTTAAGTCAGACACCGGAAAAATACCACTCCGAAAGTTATGACAGATTACTGCCTGGAGTACTCACCCATGAATTCAGTCTGCCCCAGAATGTTGCCTGTCATGGCTTCCCGTAACTCTTCCGCAGTTGCTCCAGGCGCAAGGTGAAGTTGTCCTTCAAGAGCATATAGGGTGAAGAAATACCTGTGCTTGCCAGATGGAGGAGCTGGACCCCCATACCCGATATTTCCCCAGCTGTTGCTTCCCTGCAAGATCCCATTATCGAGTTCCGGATCCACAGGAATTCCTTCATCCAGTTCCCTGAGATCCCCCGGTATATTGTAAGCTACCCAGTGGACCCAGGTGCCTCCCGGCGCGTCAGGATCTTCGCATATGAGAGTGAATGTAACAGCATCAAAATCGCATTCCCATGCCAGGGGCGGAGAAATATCATCACCGTCAGCAGTATATGGAATCGGAATCAGGTCACCGTTTCCGAAAGCAGTACTCCAAAAAGAAAACGCCATTGCAACAACCATATCTACCTCCAATAAGCAGAGTAACACTCATTCAAGAAATTGATCAGCGGTTCCCGAACCGAGTTTCTGTATTCTTTTCATGATTATTAATTAACGTCTGGTCAAGAGCAATACTCACCAAAGTCCACCGGCCTAACAGCCACGGTGCTGAGCGGGAACAGCTTTCCTTTTGAATTTCCATAATATTACAGATATCAGTATGCATCCGGATGTCATTTCATTTACTCAAGGAGTTGAATTCTGTTTGAATATCAGAAAACCGGACGTTTCTTCGGCCTCATAGCTGACGGCATGGAGGAACTGGGTAAGGAAGAACTTGCTGCACTTGGGGCGAGCGACCCTAAACAGGCGTACCGCGGGATGTTCTTTGGAGCTGACATGGATACGCTCTACAGGATTAATTACCAATCAAGATTCTTTACAAGGATCCTTGCGCCCTTGCTCACCTTTGACTGTCACAGTGACAGGTATCTATATAAAACAGCATCCTCAATGGACTGGTCACAGATTCTATCGACGGAGAAGACTTTCGCCATATTCGCCAATGTTTCCAACTCCAATATCAAACACTCCCAATATGCCTCTCTCAAGCTCAAAGACGCAATTGCCGACTGGTTCATGGAAAGGGAGGGGCGGCGTCCCAATGTTGATACGAAGACTCCGGATGTCTGGCTGGGGCTCCGGATCCATCAAAACAGAGCATCCATCCGACTGGATACTTCCGGTGGTTCTCTACATCGACGGGGATATAGGAAGAAATCAGTCGAAGCGCCAATGCAGGAGACTCTTGCGGCAGCAATCATACACCTCTCGGGCTGGGATGGGTCTACTAAGCTGATAGATCCGATGTGCGGCTCCGGAACTCTGCTCTGTGAGGCTTTGATGAATTATTGCCGAATACCCTCAGCTTATCTCCGCAGCAGATTCGGATTCGAATGCATGCCGGAATTCAATAAGGAGCAGTGGGAGCAAATTCGGAAAGATGCAGACTCATTGATCAGGACACTTCCGGAAGGACTTATTCTGGGTAGCGACATCTCTCATGACACGGTAACTATCGCCTCAGGCAACTGTTGTGTGCTTCCATCAGGAAACAGGATTGAATTGAAAACATCACGATACCAGGATCTGAGTGATATTTCAGACTCAACCATAATTACAAATCCTCCTTATGGATTACGCCTTCAGAAGCATGGGAACATGGGTGATTTTATGAAGGAATTCGGTGACTTTCTTAAACAGAGATGCAAAGGCTCGATCGCTTACATCTACTTCGGAAAACGAGACCTTCTGAAAAAGATCGGGCTGAGAGCAGCCTGGAAAAAACCTCTCAGAAACGGCAGGCTTGACGGACGTCTGGTTCGCTACGACCTTTACTAATCCGCATATTTCACCAGCTTTCGTCTTGGATTGCATCTGCCTCAGTGCATTCATCACAGAACTCAATTCAAGAAGATTCATAAAATTTTCAGTTCAGGTGCAATCCGATATAGTGAGGTCTTGTGGTTTTCATCTCTCTATATTAGCGTTTGAATAACATCTGATTTTCTACTTCAGAAACATCAGCATATACTGATAATAGAGTATTAATATTAATGAAGCTTTGCTGTTTAATCACAAGTGAATTGCTAGGGAATTGCTTTGAAGATGATGTGTACGCTTTGAGAGCAGAAAAGGAACGGAAGAGAAAAGAGATGAACGAGTGTTAAAGGAATCCGATGAACGTTGCCGTACGCTTCTAAACAATGTCCCTATTGGAGTATTCCGATCAACCATCGGTCCGGAAGGAGGGATGTTTCTTTCTGTAAATCCTGCACTTGCAAGAATGTTTGGTTATGAAAATCCTGAAAGCATGATCAAGACCAGGGTATCTGACTGTTATCAGAACAAGGAGGATCGAAATAATTTCATAACTAATATCAGCCGTGAAGGTTCAGTTTCCGGATATGAAGTTCAGCTCAGAAGGAAGAATGGTTTACACTTCTGGGGCTCTCTCTCGGTCAAGGCAGTAAAGGATGAGAGTAACAAAATCAGATATTTTGATGGAGTCCTTGAAGATATTACTGAACGTAAGTCTATCAAGGAAGCTCTCCGGGAATCGGAAGAGTGTTACCGTCGCCTTCTTGACCACAATCCTGCCGCGATTGTTGTCCATGTTGGTGATGAAATCGTCTATGTCAACAAGGCAAGCCTTGATCTCATAGCTGCTTCCTCTCCTGAAGATGTCCTTGGTAAGAAATTCTTTGATTTTGTCCATCCCGATTACAGAGATGTTGTTCTTGAACGTAGAGAACTGTGTCAGACGGATGGATCGGATGGAGAATTCGCGAACCCTGTCAAGGAAAAGTTTCTTCGACTCGATGGCGAATCGATCGATGTTGAAGTAACAGAGATACCGATAACGTACCAGGGTAAACCGGTGTCTCAGGTTGTTTTCTGGGATATTACCGGTAGAAAACAGGTTGAGGACAGTATACAAAGTAATCTTATCCAACTGCATAAAACTCTTAAGGGAACGGTTGACGCGCTTTCTTCCGCTGTTGAAATAAGAGATCCCTACACAGCAGGTCATCAGAAGGAAGTGGCAAAAATTGCCTGTGCGGTTGCACAAGAAATGGGCCTTCCTGAAGATCTGATAGAGGGTATACGTGTTGCCAGTCTTCTTCATGACATAGGCAAGATTAATATCCCGGCTGAGATTCTCAGTAAACCTTCGCTTCTAACGGACATAGAATACGAACTTATCAAGACTCATCCTCAGGCAGGGCATGAAATCCTGAAAACCATCAGTTTTCCCTGGCCTGTGGGGAAAATCGTTTTGCAGCACCAGGAAAGAATGGATGGTTCAGGCTATCCCAATGCTCTAAAAGGAGATGAAATCTGTTTAGAGGCGCGGATCCTCGGAGTTGTGGATGTGGTGGAAGCAATGTGCTCTCATCGTCCCTACAGAAGCTCCCGTGGCATTGAAGAAGCTATTAAGGAAATTAAGCAAAATAAAGGCAGGCTCTACGATTGCGATGTTGTTGATGCATGCCTGAGATTATTCAGGGAAGAAAAGTACTGTTTCGCTGCCACATAAACCAGTCGAATTTCAGGATCAGGTCAGGTTTCCAACCGGTTAGATGGACAGGAAACCGGATTCTACATTTGTTCCAGACTTCCATGTAGCTAACAGGAGATGACTGGTTTCATATCTTTCATATCTTAATACTGCATATTCATATATATTGTGCAATAACACAGAACACGTTTCTTGTTTTGAAACATTGACTGAAATGCAGAGTCCCATCCGTGAAGAATAATTTGCGAAAGGGTGTCTGTATTTATAAAAGATCGGAGGGGGTTATGAAGAGTGCTATGAAAACAGTCCTTATACTGAGTGTACTGCTATTTGCAGTCACGGCCGCATTGGCTATGGAGCGTGATGGGGTCGCGTATCCCGATCAAATAACTGTTGAGGGGAGTGATCTGGGGCTGAACGGTCTGGGAACTCGTGAAGCAACCATATTCAAGGTTATTGTATACGTAGCGGCGCTCTATCTGGAAAATCCCTCCAGTGACGGGTATGCCATCTGTCAATCAGAAGAGATCAAACGTCTCATTCTTCAGTGCGTTCGCGATGTAGGGGAGAGAGACATCACCGACGC
>JAUWJE010000201.1 GCA_030607835.1 Candidatus Fermentibacterota bacterium
ATGCCCATCCAGTCGAATACTGCTATTCTCCCATCGCCCATACCTGTCATTGTGCCAGGAAGGGTAAATTCTCCTGGAGCTTCACCAATACCTCCAAAGGAAGAGACGAAATCTCCGTTCATATCGTATGTTGAAATGAATCCCGTTGATCGATCGAAGAGGATAATATTCCCACCTGGCAGAACCTCAGCTTTTATGATGGAACCAAACATGTAACAGCTGTCACCCATGAGAACACCGATGGAATCGGTAACTATGAGTGTGTCAATTTCGGGACCGGCTGGTTCTTCGATCATGACAGGGGATTGTTCTTCGGCGCAGGCGATAAGTAGCAGTGCAGATATGATAAGACAGAAGAACGGTTTCATCTTTTCTTCCTAACAATTGGTGTTTTAACAGTTAATGACAATTGGAATGTATATCAGATTTGCGTTACAGGCAAGATATCTGTTCCCTATGTCTTACCTGGAACCTGTAAAGCCCCGGAAGATAGAACATTATAATGAATCCGTCACAAGTGTGATAATGTTTGTGTATATGCGAAAAAATGTAGTAAAATTGTTTGATGTAAAACAAACATGCAGCATTGTAACATAATGTATACTATATAGATAACAGTATATTCAGGTGGAAGAATTGCACATTACGTCTTTCTGAAGTATTATTTAGCGGTAAATAATAAAAGAATGAACGGGGGATAAACCCGGTGAAGCTTACAAAAACTGCTGTTTCAAGGCCTGTTGCTATTACGGTACTTTCCATTGTGGCCGTCCTTCTCGGTGCTGTTGCTGTTATGAAAATGCCGGTGGATCTTCTTCCATCAGTAGAATATCCAAGGTTGACCATTGAGACTACTTATCCATCATCCAGTCCATATGAGGTTGAACGCCTTGTAACCGATCCTCTCGAGAATGCCGTTGCCGGTGTTAGAGGACTGAGAAGCTATAAGTCCAGATCCTATGGGGACAGAAGTCGAATAATCCTGGAGTTTGACTGGGGCGCACGGATGGACTTCACAAGGCTTGAGGTTAGGGAAAAACTGGATGTAGCCGGATGGTCGCTTCCGGATGAGGCAGGAAGACCGACGATAGTTGATTACGACCCTTCCCGCAGACCTTTCATGGAAATACTGATGACAATGGAATCGGGTGGCTGGACTGATGTCACGGATTTCGCGAGAAGACTTGTAACTACACGGATTGATCAGGCTGAAGGTGTCGCGGGATGTGAAATACAGGGCGAGGCTGATCCTGCTGTTTTCGTGCGATTGAGAGAAGGTGTGGTTGAAGAGCTGAATCTTAATCCTGAGACGATCGCGCTTGCTCTTCAGGGCGCTAATGTATCCATGTCTGGTGGGCTCGTACGTGATGGTCAGCGAGAGTACTTTCTCTCACTTGAAGGTGAATTTTCAACTCTTGAGGATGTTGAGAACACTGTTGTTGGA
Source organism: Candidatus Fermentibacterota bacterium (assembly GCA_030607835.1). GTDB lineage: Bacteria > Fermentibacterota > Fermentibacteria > Fermentibacterales > JCC-6 > Aegiribacteria. The sequence continues at coordinate 1,445 of JAUWJE010000201.1, forward strand.
ATCAGAGGTGGTACACCGCTCCTGCTGAGAGACATTGCAGAAGTATCAATAGGAGAGAAACCGGTAACTGAATGGGCCAGCTTCAATGGTGAGAGATGTCTTATCATAAGAGTCCGCAAGATGGCTGAGGCCAATACAGTTGAAGTAGCAAAGGAAGTCAGCGAGCTTGTCTCCGAACTCCGGGAGGAATACGAGGCTCTCGATCTTCAGATTATACAGAACGACGCGGACTTCATTGAGGAATCCATTGGTGAAGTGATTCAAGCTCTCATTCTTGGTGGCTTATTAGCGTTTGGAGTTCTATTCTTTTTCCTGAGAGACTGGAGAAGTCCTTTAATACTTGGACTCTCTCTTCCTCTCAGCATAGCCATCGCACTGTTCTTCCTATTCATTTCAGGAGTTTCACTTAACATCATGTCTCTTGGTGGACTTGCTCTTGGAGCTGGTCTCCTTGTGGACAATGCTGTCGTAGTGCTCGAAGCTATTTTCAGAAGAAGAGAAAACGGCGAGAAAGCTGTGGAGGGAGCCGTTTCCGGAACCTCTGAAGTTGGAAAAGCAATCACTGCCAGTACCCTGACAACACTCATAGTCTTTTTCCCCGTAGTCTACATGGAGGGAATCACCAGCCAGCTCTTCCGCGACCAGGCACTTGCTGTTGGATTCGCGCTGATAGCCAGTCTTCTTGTAGCGGTTACGATAATACCAACCCTGACCTCGAGAATAAAACGTCTGAGGAAGAGTACCGATATCACTACAAGGATGAAGGATCAATATGCTAGACTCATGCAGAAAGCTCTCAAGCATCCAGTAAGGATTCTGTCTGGTGTTATAGCTGCTTTTGTAATTGCTGTCACAGTCGGTCTGGGGCTTCCGATGCAGCTTCTTCCCAGCACACCCGTAGACCAGCTGGAGATATCCTATTCCGCCCCAAGGGGCACATCCATGGCTCAGATGGTTGACCTCTCAGCAAGCTTGACTGATCTTGCGCTATCCTCGGGTGCGGACTGGGTTTCAGGTCGAAGCGGAGTCCGCTCTGTGGAAGGTGTTGATGCCATAATAACTGCATCATACCCAACCCCTGAGGATGCCACAGGTGCTATGCAACCACTGAGGAATGCATGGGACTCTATATTCAGATTTCCGATAACAGTTGAGAAAAGACAATCTCTACTGGGAGAGATTCTCGGTGGTGGCAGCTCCTTTACAGTCTACCTCGAAGGTGAAAGTATTAACGCAGATCTTGAGGCAGCCCAAGGACTTGTGAATATCCTGTCTGAATTCGATGAAGTCGAATCCGCAAATTTACAGTACCTTCCAGGTAAGCCGGAGATGGTGCTTGATCTGGATCAGGAACTGATCAATCTGTTCGGACTGTCCGCATCTGATGTGGCTGATTTTGTAGGAAGCCTCTCAAGGGGAATCACAGCCACGACCTATTACAGGCAGGATGAAAGAGTTGATGTGGTTCTGCTGGCCGGCAGTGGTGAAGGTATTTCAATTGATTCACTATTCCTCAGATCCATACCAACATCATTCGGATTACTTTCACTGGACAGAATAAGCGAACCTGTAAGTCGACAGACTCCCGGTTTCATAGAGCACAACCAGGGAAACAGAGCTGTTGCCGTACAGATACAGGGATCCGGAAGTAATCTGGCGGGGATATCCAGTAGAGTATCCACAGCTGCGGATACGCTTCTGAGGGAAGTTCCTGTTCGTCTTCGAACGGGAAATGAGATTGAGGAGATGAACAGAACCACATCCAGCATTATACTTGCTGCTCTTCTCGCTATTGGACTTGTTTACGTTCTGCTTGCCGCTCAGTTTGAATCTTTCCGGGAGCCTTTCGTGATAATGTTTACAGTACCACTTGGCATTATTGGTGTTGTTCTGGGGCTTGCTCTGTTCGGACAGAGCTGGAATGCTCTCTCAGGAATAGGTCTTGTAGTACTGTGTGGAATCGTGGTGAACGATGGCATCCTTCTTGTTGAACGGATCGGTCAACTCAGGAAAGAGGGATTCGACAGGAATAACGCTATCATCCAGGCAGGCAGAGATCGGTTCAGACCTGTTCTGATGACCACGGTAACAACAGTTCTCGGCCTGACTCCGATGGCCATGGGCTTCGGTTCCGGAGCCAGTCTTCGTCAACCGCTTGCGATAGCGGTTATTGGCGGCATCACAATTGCTACAGCACTCACACTTGTGGTTGTTCCTATTCTGTACAGATTACTTTCGAGCAGGAGAGTTTCCGTTGTCAGTCGTTGATCTTGTTCTTCGCAGACCACGGGGAACAGCTGTAATTTATATTGCTCTTCTCATTCTGGCCTGGGTTTCATTCAACAGGATACCGATAGAGGGAACACCGGACACTACTCTGCCTACACTTAATGTTTCAGTTTACTGGTCAGGAGCCGATCCTGAAGCTATCTGTGAACAGGTTACTCGCCCCATCGAAGAAACTGCCCGAGAGATTGAAGGTGTTGTAGAGATATCTTCCACATCCAGGACTGGAAGCAGTTCTGTAGGCGTTTCTTTCGAAAAAGGCACTGACATGGATGTTGCGGCAATGGAATTGACGGAACGGGTTTCGTTCCTCCGGGATGAACTGCC
>JAUWJE010000254.1 GCA_030607835.1 Candidatus Fermentibacterota bacterium
GGAATGGTTAATCTCAAGATTGACTGTTTTGGTGAGATGAGGGGTGATACAGTAACAGCAGATATTGCTGACGCGATTGCCCGAGCCGGGTTCAAGAGTGTTGAAATTGGTTTTCAATCTGGAAATCCGGATGTTCTCAGACAATCCGGTCGATTGGGAAATCCTCAGGATATACTTGTTGGTGCTCTTAATCTTAAGAATGCAGGTGTTAAGCCTGTGATAGATCTAATGCTTGGTCTGCCGGGCGATAATCCAGCGGACTCAATCAGATCAGCAGGCATAATCAGAGACATGGGTCTTCATCAGCATGTTCAGGTTTTTTATCTCTCAATGCTTCCGGGAACTCAGATGAGAATGAATTCCTCAGACCAATTCATGTCTCGGCCACCCTACTACCGATTCACAGACAGGAGTATGGGAGGATACGCAGCAGCAAGAGAGGAAATCGCTGATATTCTTGGTTACGATCTTGATCTCAATCCCAGACCGCTGCTTTTTGATGATTGGGCTGGCACAGAGTATATCGATCTTTCAATAGACACCGAGCTGTCAAGACAAATGCCCTCATTCAGACATGGCGCAATAAGATTCAGATCGGATAATCCATGGAGCTATAGAAAGCAGATTATCGGATTCGTCAGAAGCAGGTTACAGGCTGATCCCTTCTGCATTCTTGATGTGATACTTGAACCCTCCGTTGAATTCCCATTGGACCTGATCAACCTTCTTCGTCAACTCGACAATCCTCTTGACTACTCTGGAAGAGTTGCAAGGATACTCGGCAGACAGGGTAACCTCAGGATAACCATCCTTCTTGCTGACTGGCTTGAATTCAAGCCAACCTGGATTGAAGCTGCCGCTGATACATGCACAGTTGTGGCAGATGCAGCATCACCATCCGGAATACCGGAAGATTTCTGGGACATGGGTGTATCAGTCAGATTACCCGGAATTGAATGGAACATCAGAGATCTTTCAGCAAACGTCCCATCAATACACCAGGTTCTCTTCCGAGACAGGATCATGGAAGAACGATGGAGCAGAGAAGTCCTGGAAATTTGATGCTAACATCTTGTATTGACATAAGCCTAACGCAAACATATTCATAGTTATTAGAAATTGAAATGTAGCAGATATGAATGAAGGGATTGGCAATGAACAATGTTGTTGTGCATTTTGCAGACGGCAGTATACAGAAGGGGTATACCAGCGATTTCTCTGTAGCCAGAACTGCATTTCATCTTGCTGCTATAGAAGATCATAAAATAGAAAAAATAAATATTGACAAGTTGAAAGCCGTCTTTTTCGTGAAAGACTTCAAGGGCGATCCTGAACATTCGGATATGAAGGATTTCGATTCTTCTCAGATTGTATATGGCAAGAAATACCGCGTGTTTTTCAAGGATGGAGAAGAGTTCGTCGGGACAGGCGTTGGATATCATCCCGATAATCTAGGGTTTTTCTTAACACCATGTGATCCTGATTCCAACACTATCAGAGCTTTTGTCTACAATGAATTCCTCAGCAAAATAGAAGAGATATAACCGGATATCATTCCGGCTATCCGCTTACTGAAATAAATACCGGCAGGTTACTTGGTCTTTCCATTTTTCTCTTTAAGACTATCATGTACCGGTCGCTTCCTGTCATAGGCTACTGGAACTCTCCCTTCTTCAACGTGGAGTATCTCCCTGCCCTCCTTATGTCCAAGTTCGAATGCTTTCAGGTTCATCTTGATGAATCTTTCAGGAACTGTTTCTTTCAGAGAAGCGATCCATGTTTCCAGGTTGAACAATCTGCAGAGAGATGCGATCATCCCTACCGCTATGATATTCGCGGCCACAGGAGTTCCATACTCCTCGGTGCTTCTCCTGGTTAGCGGATACTCATAAACCTTACCTTCAGGTATCTGGTTTACGAATGTTGTATCCACAAGAATAATCCCGTCTTCTTTCACTTCACCGGAAAACTTGTCCGCACTCTCCTGATTCAATGCAAGGAGAATATCAAGCTCTCTGCAATTGGGGAAGAGAATCTCTTTTCTCGAGATTATGATGTCAGTACGACTGGCTCCTCCTCTTGCTTCAGGACCGTAGCTCTGAGTCTGACATACATTGTAACCGGATTTGATGGATGATTCAGAGAATACTCTTCCGGCAAGACCCAGTCCCTGTCCACCAGCGCCGGATAATCTGATTTCATAATAATTCTTCATCTCGAAGCTCCCGATGAACTTCTGGCATCCTCACAAAGCTTTTTGTAGCGTTCTTCATACGGGATTGAAACCTTGTCGACAAAGACACCGCGAACGACTTTTCCAAGTGCATCATCTTGTTTCAGAGCCTTCGCCTGACTGATGTTAATAGTATTGTCCTTCAGGAGCCGCATCATTTCTACAGGCACGCCCAGTCTGTTTGACCGGGCAAAGTTTGTCGGACATGGCGCAAGAACTTCAACTACACTGAACCCTTTCTTCTTGAAGGCTCTCGTCAATATCTTGTCAAGTTCCATTATATGGTAGACAGTTCCACGAGCGACAAAGGGAGCTCCGGCACCCTCCATCAGATTACATATATCAAATCCGGGTTCAATCATCCCGTAAGGTGTTGTAGCGGTTCTAGCTCCCTCGGGAGTAACCGGTGAAAACTGTCCACCTGTCATTCCATAATTGTCATTATTAACAATGATGGCAGTGATATTAATGTTTCTTCTGGCAGCATGGATTATGTGATTTCCTCCGATCGCAAGAGCATCACCGTCACCCATCACAGCCATTACTTCAAGAGAGGGATTAGCCATCTTCACTCCGGTACCAAAAGCCAGCGCTCTGCCGTGAGTAGTATGAATGGTGTTGAAATCCACATAGGCCGGCATTCTGGAAGTACATCCAATACCGGAAACCATAACGATGTCATCCTTTTCCCATGATAGAGTGTCAACAGCCCTGATAATCGATCCCATGACAATTCCGATACCGCAACCGGGACACCAGACGTGTGGGAATCTCTTCTTTGATCTGAGATATTTATACTCATACGGAA
>JAUWJE010000253.1 GCA_030607835.1 Candidatus Fermentibacterota bacterium
AATCTCATCACGAGAAATCTCCCTGAGTTGTTCAATGCCGAAACCACTAACCGCGTAACTTGCATTGACTGATCCGTATGCCAGTGCCCTCTTCATACTGTCAAAATCAAGGTTACTGTCACTCCCCGCGAGGTAGCCAAGCATTCCAGAAGCGAATGTATCACCCGCGCCGGTTGGATCAATTACCTCTTCAAGAGGGTAAGCAGGTAGAATGAAAGGTTCGTCTCCTCCGAAAATCATCGCTCCCGCAGCACCCATCTTGATAACGGCATACCTGGGACCGGAATTCAGAATGAATTTCGCTGCATCGAAGAGGTTCCTTTTTCCGGAAATCTGTTTTGCTTCCGAGGCATTAACAAAAACAATATCAACTTTTTTGAAGACTTTCAGCACATTGTCTCTCTGCTGATCAATCCAGAGATTCATTGTATCCACAGCGATCCATCTGGGATTATGAACCTGATCCAGTACATCAAGCTGAAGCGTCGGGTCTATATTCGCGAGGAAGACATATTGAGTATTCTTATAATCCTCTGGAAGCTTCGGTTCAAAGCTGGCGAACACTCCAAGTTCAGTCCTGATTGTTCGCGCATCACCGAAATCAGGACCGTACACACCCTCCCACCGGAAGGTGGGACCCTGTCCGGTAACGAGACCTCTTACATCAATCCTTCGCTCAGCAAGAAATCTTTTTTCTGACATCGGGAAATCAGGTCCAACAACTCCCACAATCCTGATAACATCATAAGAGGATGCCCCAAGTGAGAAATAGACTGCGGAACCACCGAGTGCTTCCTCCACCTTGCCTGCGGGTGTTGTAACTGTATCCAGAGCAACAGAACCAACTACTAGAAGTGCCATGATTATAACCTATTCCTGTTCGAAGAATTGTGTTTTTTACATTCTTTCAGGGGCGTCTACCCCCAGTATCTCAAGCAACCCGCTTATGCTTCGTCTGCATGCTTCGCAGAGCATCAAACGCACTGAAGAAGCATCAGGATCATCTGAATCCACTATCCTTACATGCTGATAGAACCTGTGAAAACCAGTAGCCAGATCGGCAAGGATCTCCGTAAGCCTGTGCGGCTCTCGGGCTTCTGCAGCAGCAGCAGTTCTGGATGGAACAAGTTCCAGCAGTCGCATAAGTTCCCTTTCATGTTCACCATCAAGAAGATCCGCAGACACAGCAGTATGCTCATCCGGCAGGCTGATTCCCGCTTCCTTCGCTGTACGCATTATCCCGGAAATTCTGGCATGAGCGTACTGCACATAATAGACTGGATTTTCATTTGATTCTTTTCTGGCAAGATCAAGATCAAAATCCATATGGGCTTCCGCCCTTCTTGTGAGAAAAAGATACTTTGTTACATCAACGGAACCAGCGTCATGAATCAGCTTCCTCAGAGTGACAAATTCGCCTGCCCTGGTCGACATCTTGATCTTTCTGCCCTCACGAACCAGTGTAACAAACTGATGGATAATGATTGTAAGTTTATCAGAAACAGTACTGCTGCCAAGAAGAATCTCAAGTCCTGCTGTCACATCCTTGCTTGTATCCAGATGGTCCGCCCCGAATACATCGATCATGAGATCGTATCCTCTGGAGAATTTGTCAATATGATATGCGATATCAGGCAGGCGATACGTGTACATCCCATTGTCTCTGACAATAACTCTGTCGGTAGGTCTGCCAAGCGATGTGAATCTCAGCCAGAGTTTTTCCTTGTCATCATTATCAGGATAAACCAGGCTTTTTCCATCAATCTCAATCGAAGACAGCTTAGCTATGGTTGAACGCACTGCATCCGGTATTAATTCACTTTCCGCAAAGTATCTGTCGAATTCGATACTCAGAAGTGAAAGGTCGGATTTGATCATCTCCATTGCCCTTTCCTTTGCGAATGTAATGAAAGCAGTGCTGTTGTTTTCCCACGAAAGATCCGAACCCTGTTCATCACGGAGCTCAAGAGCCCATTCAGTGATGTAATCTCCATGATATCCGCCTTCGGGAATCTCCGCTTCACCGCCGTCAATCGCTTCGTACCTTGCGGCGAGGGACATTCCCAGAAGCATCATCTGGCGTCCGGTATCGTTGAAGTAGTACTCCCTGCTGACTTCCCATCCAGTAGCTTCAAGAAGACTGCTGATTGCTTCTCCCAGCACTGCCTGTCTGCAATGACCCACCGTAAGAGGTCCGGTAGGATTTGAACTGACATATTCGACAAGTGCTTTTCTACCGTTGCCGATATCAGGGAGGAGAGATTTCAAGCCTTTGAAGGCAAGCATGCCGGAGACGGAAACAAGGTACTGAAGAGACAGTGAAAAATTGATAAAACCAGGGCCATCAACGCTTACACTGGATATCCAGGGCAGCTCTCCTTCAATCCGTTCAACAATCATCGATGCACTTCTTCGGGGATTGTCATGGACTATCCGGGCAAGCTTCAAAGCTGACTGACAGGAGAGATCGCCGAATTCAAGATTATCTGAACCCGAAACCGTAACTTGAAAACCGTCCGGTATCTGATTACCCCAGATGTCATCTATCGTGGCTGAGAGTATCCGCTCCAGTTCAGTCCTCAGGGATGCTGGTTCCATTTTCGGGTGGTTCCTCCTCGTCATCGAACTGAATTCTGGGCATATCACTCCAGAGCATTTCAAGATTGTAGTATTCCCTGGTCTGAGGCAGGAAGATGTGGACTACCAAATCTACAAAATCAATCAGAATCCAGCTTCCCTCATCGTAACCTTCAATATGGTGTTTTCGAAAACCGTTTGCCCTTGCTGTTCTTTCCACATGTTCCGAGATAGCTCTAGCCTGAATTCTATTCTCGGCGGATACGATCAGGAATGCTTCCATCGTCAGGGGAGCTTCGCTCATATCCAGAGCAACAACCTTGAATCCATGCCGTTCGAGCATCGCTTCTGCAAGAATATCCAGAATACTATCGGACAAAGAATACCTCCATGTTCAAATTACCCGGAATCATTCACCGCTGTATGCGGCATTATTCATATCTTCCCCAAGGCAGACAATGATATCGACAATCGGGGTCCTGCCGTCAGCGGGAGCCTCCCATACAATGCACTCCCC
>JAUWJE010000217.1 GCA_030607835.1 Candidatus Fermentibacterota bacterium
GAACATGTTTCAGGAGCCAGTTCTCAAGTGTTTGCATCTCATGAAGCTGGGTTCTTAATATCATGCTGGCACCCCTCGCGAGGATACCCGCACTGGTCGCAAGCCTCTCGCGGGCTGATGCAACTCCTCTGGAAGCGGATCTGTGCAGCACAACCGCAAGTGATTCAATGTCTCTCAGGAAATCAGCTACCCGGTTTACAAGTATATCCGCTGCATGAGTAGGTGTTTTGGCTCTAGTATGAGCTGTGAAATCCGGAAGGGTGGTGTCTGTTTCGTGTCCGATTCCTGAAATGACCGGCCAGGGAACCTGTGAGATCATTCGGGCAATATGTTCATCGTTGAACCAGGCGAGATCACTCGCTGATCCGCCGCCCCTCGTAAGAACCACAACATCTAATTCAGGTACGGATAGAAGCGCGTTAAACGCTCTTATCACACTATTTGCAGTATCCGTTCCCTGCATGACAGCCCAGGCTGCATACACTTTGAAGGGAAAGGAACTGGTACTCAGCCCGTGCAGGAAATCATGACTGGCAGCGGATTCTCTTGCCGTGACCAATCCCACTCTCAGGGGAGCTACCGGCATCATGAGTTCACTGTTAGCAGTAAGAACTCCCTCGGGCGTCAGTTTATCCACCAGATTCCGAAGAAGCTTTGCCTGAATTCCCATTGTCCATGCAGGATCTATACTCTCAACTATAAACGAGTACTTTCCGCCTGCTTCCCAGAGTGAAACCTTTCCGCGAACCCGCAGACTCATTCCCTCCCGGAGCTCAAAAACACTGCCTTCTCTGGCGAATTCGCGGACAACTCCTGCTCGATTGGAGGCAAAGAGAACGCAGTCAATGACCGCAATGGGCTGGCTCATGCCATCGGGGGAGGGCTCTACGAGCTGGAAGTAAGTATGACCTCTCTGGTTTACCTTTGGTGTTGTGGTTAGTTCTCCCCGAACCCAGACAGGTCCGGGGAAAGCAGTAGTCAGAAGTTCACTGACCCGCCTGTTAAGTGAAAGAACCGTGAAGTCCGGGGTGCTGTCAGAATACCCTGAGATGGTAATCCCCACCGGTTTCACCAATGTCATGTACAATGATATAGGCTGTTCCGGTATATGGCGCTGTTAGAATTAAATCCTCCACGCCTTCAGTTGCACCTTCAACAAGAGAGAAATCCCTTGCGTACATATAATCCTCGAAATACGGCATCTGGATGAAACTGTCGTAGTCCATCTCATCTGAAGTTACCAGGATATCAAGATCCATCCCGGCGGTCTCGTCAAACTCCAGAAGTATCCAGTATTCATATCCCTCATCAAGGGATATGGTGTACATGGCAGTAGCACCTCTTGATATGTTGTCGTCTGCATCCAGCAAAGGATCCGGTGTAGATATAGATACAAGAAAAACCATAAGAAAAATCATAAATTCCCTTTCGGTAGTACTTCTTCAACTTCAGTACATAAGATTCCTCAGAATTGCCTTCCGGTCAAGTTCAAGAATGAAATCCGCTATTTCATGTTTTTTCGGACTTTTCAACTATTCTATTCTTTTTTCACCTTCTGCGTTCCAATTCAGTTATTTTTAATACATCAGTATTCCGTAACATCGCTCTCCTTCAATTTCAGTAATTTTCCCTACTTTATTTTCTTTTCCCTTTTCCTCATTTCCGGATTCAATTCCTGAAATTTTCACTTTTCACTTTTTACCCTTCCTTTCCCTTCGGTGGGGGAGAAGGGCAAAATCTGGATTCAGAAAATAATACGACAAAAATTATACTGGAATGCAATATGTCAGAAGACATTTCACTGGCAGGAAGGTGGCATACATGGTAACTCGCCATCGGAGGTAGCGATAATACCCAGTCGGGGAACATGCAGGTATGTGCATGTGCGATATTCCCTGTGCCATCCCACGATTTTCTGAAGACAGTTTAATAATAATTAAAAACTAAATTAACGTCATAGGTCGTGAGTAGTCAGAAATACATGTGGGGTAAAATATACAGATGAAATGAAATATGGCAATATTTATGCGAAGATAGTGAATAATACGACAATATCTCTTCATTCACGCAGATGGTATTCATGATATTTCGTTTGCACAGAATAATTACAATAATTACAACAACCCATAATAAGAGTAGTTAACAGTATATATGTGTGCAAAATAAGGTCCGATTTCAAGCCCTGAAACAAGGGGTTGGGGATGGTTAATTCTTCACTTGCATTGCTTTTCGCATGCTGTATCTTTGATACTGAAGAAAATCTTTTCACTGATTCAAACACAATGGAGGATACTTGAGCAAGAAAGAGATGGAAGCAGGAAACACCATAGCTGTCAGGATACCTGATGGGAGAATGGTCTCACTTTCAAAGGAGATTTCTGACGACATTCAGACAAAACCAGTTCCTGCCGGTACAGGTGATGGAAGAGAAGTTTACCGCAGAGGGTTGATCCTCGCGCTCGATCAGGCCGTGAAAAGAGCATTCCCGGATGCTGAATTATGGGTAGAACACTCTATTTCACTGGGCTTTCGATGCAGATTGAACAACAGGCCGGATATCAGTGCAGAAGACCTGGTTGCAAGATTAAGCAGTGAACTCGATCTGGTTGTCAGTGAAGCCATCCCGATAGAATCGGTTAAGTCCGATCTTGCTGACAATAAGGATCTTCCGGAGGAATTCCGCCGGCTTCTTTCCTGGAGTTCTCATTCCCGTGAAATCAGAGGGAATAAGCTGGAAAGCAGTTGCGCTTTTGCCCTCGGACCAGCCGTTTCGAATACCTCATGGCTCACAAAATGGGAATTGAAGCCACTTTCGAGAGATTTTGTATTGAGATTTCCTGGAGCTGCTTCCTGGCCTGAGATAAACGCATGGAAGCCTCGATGGAAACTGAACAGGGAATTCGACCTCGAGGAAAAGCACTTCGCACGTATGCGAGTGCAGAATATCGATCAGCTGAATCAGCGTATAGAAGAGGATGGCGGCAGACAGATAGTGATTATGAGCCACTTCTATCAGACATATCGAATGGTCCAGATCGTGCAGAAACTCGAAAAAATGTATCCATCCAAGAGGATCATAACAATCGCGGGACCATCATCCAGCGGTAAGACTACTTTTGCACGATTACTCATGACATACCTTGTTGCCAAGGGCTTCGGAGCCCGCGTGATCAATGTTGACAACTATTTCAGGAATCGTCACGAGACTCCCACAGGTCACGATGGTAAGCCTGATTTTGAGTGCCTGGAAGCTATCCATACCGATCTGTTCGGTGAGCACCTGAATATCCTCCTTCAGGGGAAGGAAGTGCGAACACCAGTATTTGATTTCCATACGGGTATCCGCACTGACGATCAGGTTCCAATGAAACTTGAGGAGAGAGAATTCCTTCTTGTAGAGGGCATTCATGGTCTGAATGATGCGCTGACACCGGGAATTGATGAAGAATCGAAATTCAGGATTTACGCTTCAGCATTGACGCAGCTTAATATTGACAGAATAACAAGAATGTCTACGTCGGACAGCAGGCTCATCAGGCGAATGGTAAGAGACAGCACACAGAGAGGGTATTCCGCGGAAGAGACGATTACAGCCTGGCCCTCGGTAAAGAGAGGTGAGAGAATGAACATTTTCCCATTTCAGGAAGATGCTGATGCGATGTTCAACTCCTCGCTTGCCTACGAGCTGCCCGTACTTAAAAAGTATGCTGAACCCCTGCTTAAAAGTGTACAGCCCGGTTCACATGCTTACCATACTGCCATGAAACTCCTTGACCTTCTTGATCTGATCAGACCGATTGATGAGGATCTTGTTCC
>JAUWJE010000265.1 GCA_030607835.1 Candidatus Fermentibacterota bacterium
GCAACGGCTGGAATCGTTACGAACGATTCACTTGGATATACGGGCTACGAATGTGGCCTTGCAGCATTCACCTCAGCTTCCCCGGTTCCCGAAGTAGTGGTTAATAATAATTTGAAAGCGGGTGAGTTCAAGGCGGGGAAAGAGATAGGACTGGCTCTGGACGAATTGACGAACGAAAGTAACACCGTACTGATATTTTACACCAACCTTCGATCAACACCGCCCCCCGTACTCTATACCGGCAGCACGTTGATGGACGGCGTGTATGCCGGTCTTAACAAAGAAACACTGAATATTATCGGCTCGGGCCTGGTTGGAGATTTTACATTTTCACCAAGTTTCATTTTCGATGGCCGCAGGGCGGTTGAGCACTCGGTCATGGGGATAATCCTTCCAGAGGTTTTTACTTCACATACGACCATAATGCATGGCTGCAAACCTATCAGTTCATTTAAGGAAATAACAAGGATCGACGGTCCTGTCCTCTACGAACTTGATGGTTGTCCCGCAACAGATGTTTTCAGCGAGATGCTCGGGATCGACTCGAAAGAACTATGCAATTCAAAGAAACCTTTCATAGTTACTCTTGGTAAGAAGTATGGAGAACCATACGCCCCCTTCGATGAACAGATGTATGTAAATCGCCTTGTTATTGACTCAGACCATGAAGAGGGTTCCGTAACGATCTTTGAGGCGGATTTCCAGCAGGGAGATATTGTCCAGGTAATGTCGCGGGATAATCAATTGATGGTTGAATCGGTTGATAAGGGTACCGCTGAACTGCTCGAAACTGTTGACCTGGGAAATGCGGAATTTGCCTTGTATATTGACTGCGCGGGGAGAGCTTCAGCCTTCAGCGGTTCTGAAACCGAGGAGGCTGATATCGTCAGGAAGATAATAGGTGAGAGCATACCATTCCTGGGTTTTTACTCAGGTGTGGAGATCGCACCGCTACTAGGCCGCAGCCGTCCACTGGACTGGACCGGAGTTCTGACGGTATTCACGAATGGATAGATCTATGAATGATATTCAAGCAGAGAGAGATTACTATAGCCGGCAGTGTGATGAACTCGGTCAACGGATACTAGGTTTACAGTAGGAAATTACTGAAGTTCGAAAAGATGTCAGGCGATCCCGGACCACTAATTCGCTTATTCTGAAAACTTACAATTTGATCAACAGTGACGTCTCCTTCGAGAGTATCGAGAACCACTTCTTTCAGGCAATCATGAGCAGCATGTCGGCTGATCGTATCCTTATTCTTCGATACGATGAGGCTGCAGATACTTTTGTTTCAGAGTTCGATCCTGGTTCAAGGAAGGACATCAAGCCGGTTATCAAGTTACCGGGCAAGGCGCCGGAATTCCTTTTTGTAAACTCGGGAACAGAACCGGGCTCTATTGCCGACACTCTCTGCAGCGCAATTGAAACACCATATATCCTGTGGATTTTCAACAGGCACGAAGGAATTGCGCTTCTAATTGGCAATAAGACCGAGGATAAAATATTCCGTTTCCCCTTTGAGGAGAAAGACAGGAGTATCGTTGAAAGCTCACTGAGCGTTTTTATCGATATTTTCAAACGCAAAGAGGCTGAAAAGGCTTTGCTGAAATCCGAGGGAAGGTACCGAAGGCTTGTTGAGTCTTCACCGGAATCCATCTTTATCTTCAATGATACTAAGCTTAACTTCGCCAATAACGCCGGGATAAAACTTCTGGGAGCGGAAAGCCCCGATGAAATCATTGGAAAACCACTTCAGGATTTTATCCATCCGGACGATTACGAATTCGTGATGGATTCAATAACCGAAATGCTGGGAAATCATCATGAAATCCCTCTGACGGAGAGAAGGTTCAAAAAGGTTGACGGCTCCGTTGTCGATGTCGAGATGGTAGCCATACCCCTTACTTATCCGGACAGGGCCGGGGTTCAGATCGTTGCGCTTGATATTTCTGAACGCAAGAAGATGGAGATAGAATTCTTAAGAGTCGAGAGAATAGAATCCATCGGCGTGCTTGCCGGAGGGATCGCGCACGATTTCAACAACATACTGACCGGAATACTGGGCAATATTGACCTGGCAAAGACGTTTTCGATGCCGGAAGGTGAAGCTATAAGGTTTTTGCACAATGCACAGCATGCGGCGACCAGAGCAAAGGAGCTGACTTACAAGCTTCTTACATTCTCCAAGGGAGGAGAGCCTCTCAGGACAACAACTTTAATTTCGGAGATAATCACTGATTCAGTGAATTTCATTCTAAGCGGTTCGAATATCAGCTTTGAATACAGTCAGCCTGACGATCTCTGGGCTGTTGACATCGATGTGGTACAATTCAGACAGGTCAGCGAGAATTTAACGATCAACGCGCATCAGTCGCAGCGTGGCGGTGGTCTTTTCACTATTAAAGCAGAGAATATAATCGGAAAGACAGTACCTGCTATTCTACTGAAAGACAGAAAGTACGTAATGGTGACCGTAAATGATCAGGGAACAGGTATATCTGAAGAAAATCTTCAGAGGATATTTGATCCATACTTCACAACCAAGGACAAAGGCAGTGGTTTGGGTCTTGCGACTACGTATTCAATAATTAAAAAACATGATGGATTGATAACTGTTGAGCCAGAACCAGGACATGGCACAACATTTTTCATCTACGTTCCGGCAACAGACAAAATACCGCAGGTTGAGTCCAAATATGAGGAACCTCCAAAGGCCGGTATAGGCAGAATACTGATTATGGACGATGAAGAAATGGTAAGGAGGGTAGCCGTTGAAATGCTGGGCAGCCTGGGTTTTGAAGCATCTGCTGTTCGGAACGGGCAGGAGGCAATCGATGCTTATATGGCTGCAGAAGAATCAGATAAACCCTTCGATGTAGTTATCATGGACCTGACTGTACCCGGGGGGATGGGAGGAGAAGAGGCAATA
>JAUWJE010000110.1 GCA_030607835.1 Candidatus Fermentibacterota bacterium
ACAGATTCGAGGAGGATATTGATATCGTACTAACCGGTCACACACATCTGAATAGTATCCTTCATATGAGGAACGGCATCTATGTTTCTCTTGGAGACTGGCTCACGAGGTTCACATACTGCAGAATTGGAAATAATAGCTCGGAGCCGGAGCTTTTATCATATTCCAATGATATATCCACAGATCATGACAAGCAGGAAGAGGGAGTATCAGCCGATGGATAGCGGCGAAAAGAAGATAATGCCTGAAGTTTCTATCGTAATACCGGCATACAATGAAGAAGAAAGCATCATAGAGCTTGTCGGAGAAATAACAGCTCATTTTGTGGATATTCCTCATGAAATCATCATTGTGGATGATGGAAGCACTGACCGTACCTGGGAGAAAATCAGGCAGCTCTCCCAGGAGCATCCCGTTTCAGGCTTGAGGTTCAGCTGCAATCAGGGAAAAGCTGCGGCTCTCGCTGCGGGATTTCAGGAATCCAGTGGGAAGTACGTGGCAACGCTCGATGCAGATCTACAGGATGATCCATCTGAGATCACCGCAATGATACAGCTCATGGAGAGAGAAGACTTCGATCTGGTCAGCGGATGGAAAAGAGATCGCAAGGACCCAACAGGCAAGACTCTCCCTTCAAAACTTTTCAATTTTACCGTAAGACTTGCCACAGGGGTTAAGTTACATGATTTCAACTGCGGTCTGAAAGTGTACACAAGGAATGTTGTGAAGAATCTGGAGCTATATGGAGAAATGCATCGTTATACTCCTGTACTTGCTGCTCAACAAGGGTTTTCAGTGGGAGAGAAAGTGGTGAATCACCGACCCAGGAAATATGGAAAGACGAAATATGGAATGACTCGTTTTTTCAGAGGATTCTCAGATCTCCTGACCGTTCTTTTCCTTCACAGGTATTCCTACAGACCACTGCATTTCTTCGGTGGCATCGGAACCCTTATTGCATTTATAGGATTTTGTATCTCCGTATATATGACGGTTCTGTGGTTCGCAGGTGAATCCATCGGACGCAGACCACTCCTTCTACTGGGAGTACTGCTTCTTGTGGTTGGATTCCAATTCATTTCACTTGGGCTTCTTGGAGAAATGGTTCTGAAACTTTCCAGCAGGAAATCATTCTTAATATCAGAGAGAGCCGTCTCCTACAGCGAGAAGAAATGAAGATAGCTTTTGTAGGGCCCTTCCCCCCTTTCAGAGGGGGTATAGCCCAGTTCACAGCAAGGCTTTTCGAAACGCTTACCGAATGCTATCCAGAGCATGACTTCGTCCCAGTTTCGTTCAGCAGACTTTATCCATCCTTTCTTTTTCCCGGCACGTCGCAAATGGAACCACCTGGAGATGAACAGCATACAATGGCCAACAGGATGCTTGATTCCTGCAATCCGATTCACTGGCTGTCGGCCAGACGATTTTTCAGGAAAAGTTCTTTCGACTGGATTATTGTCCAATGGTGGAATCCTTTTTTCGCACCAGTTCTTCTTGCTTCTATTCCAAAGGATGTGAAATGCGCTGGAATCTGCCATAATATGATTCCGCACGAAGGCTTTCCGTTTGCGCTTAAACTTGTAATCAAATTCTTTGAAAGGATGAATCTCTTAGTAGCACATAGTAAGGCAGACCTAAAAGAGGCGGACACACTTTCAAATGACACTGACCTTCTCAGGTTATATCATCCAATCTATGATCAGTACCTGAACACAGATATGGACAGAGAATCTGCTCGAAAACAGCTGGACTATTCTGACAGCACAGGTTTAGTGCTTTTCTTCGGATTGATTCGTCCATACAAGGGGCTTCATGATCTCATCAAAGCAATGGAACTTCTTCCAGATCATATATCACTTCTTATTGTCGGGGAGTGCTATGCGAATCAGAAAGAGATAGAAGATGATATTTCTTCAGCCGGGTTGTTAAATCGTATTCGCTGGATAAATGAATTCGTGCCTGATTCTGATGTTTCACTGTATTTCAATGCTGCTGATATAGTAGCACTTCCATACAGACGGGCAACGCAGAGTGGAGTGGCACAGATTGCACTCTCTTTCTGCAAAACTCTTGTTCTCACTGATACGGGAGGACTTTCAGAGCTGGTTGATGTTGGAGCAACAGGTTTTCTTGCTGAACCGGAGTCCCCAACCAGCATCGCGGAATCAATACTTGCCGGTTTTGAATTGATATCCGATCCGGATCTTCCTGAAAGAATAAGAAAAAAAGCTTTATCTTTCAACTGGAAATCATATGCAGTTAGACTCATGGAGCATCTTTCATGAAAATATTTGTTACCGGCGCTGGTGGATTCATTGGCTCAGCCATCTCCAACTATCTGAGACACGCTGAACATGATGTTTTTGATCATGTTAGATCAATTAATGGTGATATTACTTTCGACTCCATTCCAGATGATGTTGATATAATCGTTAACGCAGCTGGAAAACTTGGTTTACCCGGTGTTGATTATGTTGCGTTAAAGCATTCCAATACTCTACTCCCCTCAATTCTTGCTGACTTCTGCACTAAGCACAGAATACATCTCATACATCTTAGTACACCAGGGGTGACCGGTCTATATGCAAACGTTTCAGAAGATTCTCCTCTTAAGCCCTGGGGAGACTATGAGAAGTCAAAAAAGGAGGGGGAAGATATTTTGCGTAAACATCCACAACTCCCTTCCGAGAAATTAACTATTCTCAGACCTGATTTTGTTTACGGTCCCGGTGATCTGCACAAATTTGAGCTTTTCCGGCAGGTGGATAAAGGCTGGATACCCATGATTGGAAGAAACGGAGCCAGATTGCGTCCCACATTCTCGGAAGATGTGTGCCGTGCTGTTGAATCATCGCTTCCCGGTGGAAGACTGAACGGTGGTTTGTATAATATCGGTGGTCCTGAAATCGTAACATTTCGAGAGTTCACAAAAGAAATATCCGAAGCTCTGGGTAAAGACCTGCGCTGTATCTCGATTCCGCGCCTGGCTTTCAGGATTGGCCTTCTTCTTGGTCCTCTACGTCCAAAAGCATTATCCAGAAGCAGATTCAGACTATTCGGCGAAGATCATTATGTTTCAATCGATAAAGCATCGTCAGTCGGATTTAACCCTTCATGGCGCATTTCAGACGGCATCGCCAGAACAGTATCGTGGTATCAAGACATGAAACTTCTATCATCATGATTCACCCGGACAGGAATAGTACCTGGGTGAAATTCGGAATTCGAATTGGACTCATCCTGCTGCTGAGCCTTGCTATATGGCTGCTGATAGAGAATGGAAATAAATGGCTGCAGCAGATAGAGGACTTCGAATGGCAACCTGATTGGCTACTCCTTGGTGCTTCTACTCTTATTCTCTGGATCTCGTATTTCTTAACTCCATTTGGATGGGTATGGCTCTCACATCATGCAGGAAGCACTGTAAATGCGAAAGATCTGACTTCTGCATGGTTCATCAGCCAGCTGGGCAGATATATGCCGGGGAAAATATGGTTGTTTGCGGGAAGAGTAGGTTTCCTGAAATCACATGGTCTTTCTGCATTCAGAGCCACAAGCGTACCGTTCCTCGAGGTACTTTTCACTGCTGCCGCGGCGGGATTAACCGCAGCTGTTCCAATCATCCTTACTGAAAGCATCTCATTTGCTGATTCCGGTTTGAGAACAGTAATTCTAGCAGCAGGAGTATGTGTGCTGGTTATTCCGCTCCTCACTCCTATTCAAAGATGGCTTTATAAACTGAAGTATGGAACAATCCCGGAAACACTTACTCTCCCTGGGGTCACAGATTCTATTAAACTGCTCATGCTATATTCCGGACTTTGGTGGCTTCGAGGATTGACTCTTTTTCTATGGCTCAGAGGCTTTGGGTTTCAGTCTATTGATTTCTGGATATGCTGCGCAGCTGCTCCACTTTCATGGCTGGCTGGTTATATTGTATTCCTTGTACCGGGGGGAATAGGGATTAGAGAAGCAGCTGCAGTGGCCATTGTAACGCCTTCCGGAGCAGCCGGACCCGTACTTGCAGTCATTGCAGGACAGCGGGTGCTTCTATCAATTGCAGAAGTATTCTTTGCTCTTCTTTCAACTGGAAGAACAAGGGTATTCAGAAGGGAAACAAAGACTTGATGAAGCTCCCGAAGAAAACTGGATTCTTGCTTTTTCTTGTTCCTGCAGTGATTATAACCTACTCCACTGTATTTCTATCCGGAAATCTTCCTGGAGGGGATCTCAGTGATACTGTCAGCCAGGGGTATCCATTTTTTACATATACTGCAGAATCTCTGCAGGATGGACACATTCCCCACTGGAATCCTTACGTATTCTGCGGTATTCCTTTCTACTCCTCATTTTCCGCACCCGTCTTCTATCCGATTCGAGGTCTGCTTCTGCTGACTGCAGGGGTCGAGGGTATGGTTCGTTTTCTCTTCCCTATCCAAATGCTTCTCGGAGGGATCTTTGCCTGGCTCTTCCTCGGTTCCATAGGTGTGAGTAAATGGGGTAGAGTAGTAGGGGCACTTGCCTTCGCCACAACGACCTGGTCGAATACTTTATTTTATGCAGGGCATGGAAGCAAAATAATCTGCTGGAGCTTTCTTCCTCTGCTTCTATATTCCTGCGAAAAATGGATACAGACAAAAAGAGGAACATTCATAGCTCTGGGTGGAACAGCCCTTGGAATGCAGGCTCTTGCCAGTCATCCTCAAATGTTTCTTTACTCTTCAGGTGCTGCACTAATATGGATTGGTTTCAGAGTCTTTTCTCAGAAGGGTAATTTCAAGAAGAACGCAGGATTTGCTCTCTCAGGTCTTTTACTAATCCTTTTGCTTTCAATGGTAATTGGCGCGGTTCAGCTTCTTCCCGGATACAATTTCTCCAGATACTCAACAAGAGGGGTTGATCTCACACTTGATAAGGCTGCGAGTTACTCACTGCCCCCGGAAGAGACACTAACAATGCTGTTTCCTCACCTTTTTGGGTATCGACACGGATTCCCTGACAGCATGATCTCTGGCATTCCGTACTACTATGGCAGACTTGGGCTTAGACTGAGTAGCGAATTCACCGGCATTGCAGTATTCCTTCTTGCGCTTGCGGCCTTTCTTGGATCGAAAAAAAGATACAGATGGCCGTTTCTGGCAATCATGATTACAGGTCTTCTGATATCATGGGGAGGTTACACTCCCATATTCGGGATTCTGTATCGAATAATACCATTCTTCAGAAAACTGCGGGCGCCACATATGGCTGCTTTCCTGACAACTTCAGCGGTGGCTCTGGCTGCAGGTCCCGGATTCGACTCTATTTTCGGGAAAGACAGATTTCCTGAGAAAAAATTCCTTAAGGGAATAGTCATCTTTGGCGGGATATGTGTTTGTGTTTATCTGCTTGCCGGATCATTACTTCCAGGTCTGCAATCAAGCTGGTGGAACAGAATGGGAAATCCGGACGCAACAGGATACTCATTTATTGTTCAGAGACGTGTTGATTTGGCTGCACCTGATTTCCTGAAAGCAGCAGGGGCCGCTTTTGTGCTGGGAGGTTTACTGTATTTCAAGAAACACCTGAAGAACAAACTTGCTGTTCCCGGAATTGCATTAACAGCATTACTGGCGATTGAGACTATTCCAATAGACAGAGATTTTCAGGTATACCTCCCGGAAACGGATGTGAGCGATCTTTTTCCCGGATCTGAGGATTTATCCAATGAGGTGGGTTCTGGAAGATTGCTACCCGGAGGAAACGAGTTTGTTCCTCTGCATATTCGTTCAGTAACCGGTTATCATGCTGCCAAACCAGCTGTCGCAGAAGACCTGCAGTCCATTCTGTCTTCTGGAGGCATCTTCTCCTTCCGCCAGACCGCATTTACGGTACTGCAAGCCGATGGAGGGAATCTGACCTACGCTCAGGTACGGAATACTCTGCTGAATCAAGCTTCCACAGAAGATCCGACATCATTGGATACACTCCGAGCACTAATCCCGGAGAATCCGCTGCCAAGAACATGGTTTGCAGGCAGTTGGATACATCTGACAGAAGAACAGTGCCTGGCAGCCCTCGCGTCTGGAATAAATCTCCAGGACGTTTCAATACTTTATGAAAATCCCGGATTGCCGGAGTCGATTAATAGTCCGGATGCGGAGGCTTCGATTGTGGTTGATGAAGCGGAAAGGGTAATCATTCATACTTTGAATGAATCGGAAGGCCTTCTGATTCTTGCTGATACCTGGTATCCAAGGTGGCAGGTTAGAATTGATGGTGAACCGGCTTTAATGCTTCAGGCTAATCATTGGCAGCGAGGTGTTCGCGTACCTGCCGGATCACATGTTGTGGAATTCAACTTCGATTCATCGGATTTCAGTATGGGTCTCCTTTTATCAATTGCAGGATTGATATGCGCCATTCTACTTATTGTACTTGATCTAATCAGAAGAAAACGTAAATCAGCATGATGATCAAGGATCGGAAAAAACTGTTCCACCTGCTGACCACCTGGGGTGGAGTACTCCTTCTTATTGTCGCTATTCTCTATTTTGCTCTGGAACTATGGCCCAAGTGGCAACCAGCACTGATTGGATTCTG
>JAUWJE010000183.1 GCA_030607835.1 Candidatus Fermentibacterota bacterium
AGAGAGCCAGGAGAAGCTGGATAGAAAGAACAGGCAGTGCCGATGGTTTCAGTTATGAGCCCGGTGAATACGTAAGAGCTGTTCTTACAATCAAAGTGGATGATATGGGTAATGTATGGACTATGGAGGCTGATAATGATTCCACTTTCATTGTGTTCAGCCCTGCTGGCGAATATCTGTATGAATGCCGCGTTCTAACACCGGATTGGCAGAAATGCGATGGATGGAACTTCACAATAGGATCGCGGGGAGTTCTCGCGACTCCATACAATCCCGAAATGTATCCAGTCATCTATATGCTTGAGAAAGGGACAGAAATCATCTATCCTGAAGGAGACCTGCGATGACACTCACCGTTTTCGAATCACCGGAGGGCTTCGAAATTGCTACTGCAGCAGATCGAGATGGACTTCTAGAGGCTGTTGATGCCGAAGTGACAGGTGTCTGGCCGGAATTCATGCTTCATGACACAGTTGCTAATCAGCACTGGGCCAGGCTCTATTCCGAATTCCCGGAATACCAGTTGAACTGCTTAATTGAAGCAAGGAATGAGATTAGCGGGGCTAGTAGCGGATTGTGTAGTGTATCTCCAGTGTAGGCTCCAGATCACCATGGATTGTAGACCTGCTCGTTCCCTCAATATACAAATCAGAACTGAAGAGGTACTGCGCGCTTACAGTTCCGGTGTCGGCGGAGAACACATCGTTCTTGTAGGAAACGTAAAGGTTCTGTAGAACGTATTTTCCAACATTGAGTACAAGGCTTGTAGTATCGGAAAGAAGCTCTGGAGATATCTCGAATGTATCAAGCCCAATCTCATGCCTGAGATTCCGGGCAATAAGGCTTCCAAGCATCGTCTGAGCTACGTTTTCAACCTCGGATCTGATGGCGCTGGAGTTCATTTGCTGCATCTCGCTGTAGGTGAGTCCGCCCGCCAGCAGTGTAAGAATATCCTCCTGGGTTACCTGACCTGAGGGACCCTGACCGGTAAGGATGACCTCGGGGTTCTCAAGGTCTCCCGATATCAGTACTGTAAGTACGTACTGCTCATGACTGATTATGCTGCGCACTGTGGTCTCGGCTGTCACGTTCAGCTGCATTAAGGGAGGATTACCCTGAATTATATTCACCCTTCCATCAGTTATCTGGAAGTCCCTTGAAAGAAGTGTGATTCTGCCCCTTACAGCCGATACGTATCCGTTCACTGTCGGCATTCGCTCAAGAGTGAATATCCTGAGTTTCAGAGCCATCTCAATATCAGCGAAGTTTGTTCTGAACCATAGACCCCCGGTTCCGGCCACATCGATGGAAAGATCGAAGGGTAGCTCCCCCGAACCATTGGAGGAAGAAGAGCTTACGGGCTGTGGAACACCAATCGCTCCCTCAAGAATATTCAACGTACCTGAAAGAACCGGTCTTTCATCCAGCCCAGTTCCACTTGAGGACAGATCTCCTGAACAGACAACCGCTCCCATTCCGGGTAGTGCAATCTCCATTTTCGAAAGGGTGGAATTGAGGTTGTAATCACCGAATTCAAAGGGAATCAGGCTGACAATATTGGCCTGCCAGCGTGAGGAAAAGTCTCCTGTGCTCTCACTGCCGGCACCCAGCGAGAAACGGACATTGTAGTCGTTATATGTGGAATCAGGATAGTTCAGGTAGAAATTCACGTTGGGCAGCTCAATTCCAAGCAGGGTAAAGTACAAGCGACTGATCCTGGCGGAAGCCTGCATTTCAAAGGTGTAACCTCCGTTATATTTCTCATACTCAACCCTCGCGGAAACACTCGCCCCCATGGTTCTCACCGGTAATGGAAGAATGTAGAAAAGCCAGTCACCAATATCGTTAACTTCAAGCTCGAGCCACTGGATCTTGTCCATCAGCAGGGCAACATCCGTTCCGGTCCAAATATCCCCGGTCTCCATCTGAAGACCGGATCTCACTCCGTCGTGCCAGGCATATATTCCATTAACATCGAGCGAGTTATCGTCGGCGGTGACATCAACAGTTATGCTGTCCATCCTGAACTGGCCATATACCGGATCCGAAATGTGTCCTGTCAGTGAACCCTGAACGCCATTTGCGTCCTTGAGATAAGAAATCCTGAAGTTGCCAATACCAGACATATTAACGGGCAGGTCAGAGAAGGAGCTGTAGGAAGTGAGATCGAAGTTCACTATGTCAGCATACATTTCCGTCTTTTCAGGACTGAGAATCCCGGACATTGCAAGCTCTCCTACAGGAGGGTCCAGCCAGAGTGTATCCAGCACAATTGTGCCGTTTGTGGTGAATCCTGATAGTCCTCCCGCGGTAACTACCCTCAGTTTGGATTGTGTAGTCCTTAACTCCTCTACATTAAAGAAGGTAGTATCGCCCATCTCCACGTCTATTTCAGCCGTATAGATCCGGTCATCAGAGCTGGTGAGAGTTAATCCATCTATACTGACATCATCACCGTCGAGTTTTATATCCGCCACTGTGTGGAATACTTCCGAGATAACCCTGAGGCTGTCAATCAGAAGAGAGGCGTCGAGCGTCAGGTTGCGACCAGACAGGCTGAAAGTTCCCTCCAGAGATGCAGTGTCGGCCGATACCCCTTCCGCCGTGAAGCCGAGAACTTCAGCATTGCCGTCGAGACTCATCCCTAAGGGAATTCCCGCAATAGTATTCCTTGTGGAGTAGTTCAGGGAGCCGTTGAACGACGCCTGTTCAGCGGCTATTCCATCCATTTCAAGCTCTTTTACGCCTGCATTACCCTGGATATTCATGCCGAATTGTGTGCCGCTTCCGCTTAATGAGAAATATGCGGATGCAATATCGGGGTACTCACCTACATTAAATTCCCGCAGAAAGGAAAGGTTCCTGATATCACCGTCAGCCTGCATTGTCCAGGATTCCGGAGTCCAGCCCGGTCCCAGATATCCGTTACCAGTAAATGAAATACTCCCGCTGCTGCTGTTAACCGATCCATCAAGGTTGAAGGAGTTATCTGATAGAACAGCGTCAATATGGAGCGTTGAGACATCAACTATTTCCGAAGATGATGCTGCAAGATCGATGGTCGCCGTACCGTTCAAACCCGATGACCCAATCCCACTGCATTCGGAGGAAATCCAACCGGTAACATCTGTAGCTGAAATTTGCCAGAGATAATCAGAGATATCGGTATTTGACATATTCAGACGGAATGCAGCATTCCATCCAAGAGATTCCATATCTAACCCGCCATCAAGTTTCAATTCGGCATCACCCGTTGTAAGACAAAGGTTTCTTACAGTGATATTCTGAAGATCAGCAGTAAGAGTATCCACTTCAAAGGACGCTTCATTTCCGAATAGAACCGCCCTTCCACTGGATAGCGCCAGATCCACCTGAGGATCCGATAGCTTCCCTTTCAGGCTGCCCTCAAGAAAAACCGACAGATCAACAGGAATATCAAGCGATGAGGTGCCGACACTTCCCGAGATTTCAAGGTCAAGGGTTTCTTCTGAACCGGAAAGTGTTCCGGAAACCAGCAGTGATCCTGGATGAGCATTCCCGTTAAACCCTTCAGTGAATACATCACCATCAATAAGTGTGAGTGCGCCATTCCCAAGGATCTGCCCGAAACCCGGAAGTTCAACTCGCGCTGAATTCACATCTACTGTAACACCTGATTCCCGCTTTATAACAGCATCAAGATACATGGAATCAAGGATAACACCATAGGGATCGGTGATCCTTCCGTACTCCACAATAAGTCCGTTCGTACTCGTAGCAATTCCCATATCGATACTGGCAAGAATCTCGCTCAGTAAAATCGGAACAGTATCTTCATCCGCAACTTCAGGCGGTAGGTCTATATCCAGTCTCTCAACCATGACATAGTCGACATGCCTGCTGGTAAGGAAGTCCAGCAGGCTTCCCTGTATATCAGCACCGCATATAACTATTTTTAAGCCAGTATGATCAGTTACAATTACGGAATCGGCCCTGGTATTCCAGAAGATATCCGTACGCAGACCCCTGAAGCTGATCTGCGTAATATCATCCGACGCAATCATGCCGGTAACTTTTCCAAGCGTCTCACCAAAAAATCCTGTTGCCAGAAGCAAATAGAATGATGTGATAAGAAGAAACAAACCCAGAAGAGCTGATCGGATCCACAATGCGGTTCTTTTCATACTGCTGAGACCTTAGAAAGCATGACCTAATCCAATGTATATTTTTCCCCTCTTGAGGGAATTTCTCCAGGTAGGCGCGAACCCGTAATCAAGCCTCAACGGCCCGAAAAGTGTATGGTAGCGACGCCCGATTCCGGTTCCAAAGCCTGCTGTTTCAAAATTCACTTCGTCAAATGAATTCCAGAGCCCGCCGGCATCCGCGAACAGAACAATTCCAAAATTGCCGGCTATCCTGGCCCGAATCTCGACATTTCCAAGAACCTCTAGCCGACCACCGACAGGATTTCCTTCATCATCCTTCGGACCAAGCGAATTAAAGGGATAACCCCGGACAGTTGTTCCTCCTCCAAGGTAGAATCTGTCATCCGGAGGTACACTGATGTCATCACCGTAGGGAAACGAG
>JAUWJE010000250.1 GCA_030607835.1 Candidatus Fermentibacterota bacterium
CATTCTAAGAATTCTTCTTAGCCCTGTGTTCATGATTCTTCTTATTGATAACAGGCAGGGATCACGTATCCCCGCTCTGGGAGTTTTTGCTTTTGCTTCTATTACTGATCTGTACGATGGATATCTAGCAAGGAGATATGGCTGGATAACAAACCTCGGAAAGTTCCTCGATCCACTGGCAGACAAACTGCTGGTAGCTCTTGCGCTTATCGGTCTTAATCAGATTGATCTTGTTCCTGCGTGGGCTCTCTACCTGATAATAGGCAGGGAGCTTCTTGTTACAGGACTCAGAGCAATTGCAGCATATGCGGGAGTGCTGATTCTTCCATCCCGAATGGGAAAATACAAGACCTTATCTCAGATGCTGTCTATGTTCTGTTATCTGTTGTTCTATGTTCTATATTCGGATCACATATTGATAGAGGAGCATTTCTATCCTTCACTGAGCCCGGATCTGTTTTATCCACCAGAAATCTGCTGCTGAGTTCTGCTGACATCCTGTTACTCATCGCTGTATTTCTCTCGATAATCTCCGGAGTAGATTATTTCTACCGAAACAGGTCTATTCTTAAGCGACTGGTACTGTGAAAAACCTGACCCGGTATACTGGAACAGCTATTGCGACAGTATTTGGAGCGGGGTATTTCCCGGTTGCACCTGGAACTGCTGGAAGTCTTGTAGCTGCATTGCTGTTCTTCTCGATTCCCGCTGGAAATTATCTCCATTTGTTTATTCTTGCGGTTATTCTTCCTGTTGGATATTGGGGTTGTTCAATTGGCCGGCGATTATGGGGTGACGATCCCTCGCGGGTGCTGATTGACGAATTTGCCGGATGCTGGATTGCCTGCCTTGCGGTTCCCGGTTCATGGGGCATTGCTGGAATTGCTGTTGCGTTTATTCTGTTCCGAGTATTCGATATTCTGAAGCCATGGCCGGTCTCAGTATTTGACAGAATGAAATCCCCGGCCGGAATACTGCTCGATGATGTGGCTGCCGGTGTACTTTCAGCGATTATCATCTTTATTGGAAGTCAGTTCTATGGAATTATCTGACAGAACTCTGGTGAAGAATATCGGTGCTATTCTGGCGCAAAATGGACAGACGCTCTCAGTTGCTGAATCCTGCACTGGAGGACTCATAGGAATGCTGCTTACTTCTGAACCAGGTTCATCAGAATGGTTTGCGGGTGGAGTCATCGCCTACGCAGACAGGATAAAAACAGATCTACTCGGTGTGCCTATAGAAATGATTCAGAAATTCGGTTCAGTAAGCAATGAGGTGGTCACTGCGATGGCCAGCGGTATACGAAGTCTTACCGGAACTGACTATTCACTTTCCGTGTCCGGAATTGCCGGTCCGACGGGTGGAACTCCCGAAAAACCGGTGGGAACTGTCTGTATGGCAGTAGATAGTGACGGATCCTGTACAACCGTGATGAAGCATTTCTCCCATTCCCATTCCCACCCGCACCCGAGAGAAGTGGTCAGAAAGGCATCGGCAAGCTATCTTCTTGAAATGTTGTATTCGAGATTACGAGAAGATGGAAAATGAGGATATTCGTAGCGCTTGAGCTGCCGGAACATATTATCAAGGAAATCGCAGGATGGCAGAAACCACTGATATCTCTTTATCCTTCACTCAAATGGGTCAAACCTGAGCACATGCACTTGACTCTCAGATTCTTTGGAGGCATAAAAAGAAGCAGAATGCTCGAAGTTGAGAAACTGCTGTCTTCCAGACAAATGGGGCTACTGGAATTCACACTTGATAAACTTGGAACATTTTGTGGTAAGGATCAACTTCCATTCGTATACTGGCTTGGAGGTAGTTTTCCATCTGCTGTTTCGCATATGGCTGAGGAACTCGGGGGAATCCCGGATGATAGAGGCAGGATTAACAGTAAGAAATATCTTCCGCATATAACGATCGCAAGAAGTAGACTATCATCGAAATCGCCGCAACTTCCAGAGCCACCGTTCATGCGGGGAGTATTCCATGAAGCAGTTATGTTTAACAGCAGACTGACTCCAGCTGGACCGGAGTACAGCAGACTGAAAAGATTCGAATTTCATTAAGCAGAAAGGTGATTCTATGACTGGTAAAGGTAAACCTGCTGAGAAAGAAAAAGCTCTAAAAGCAGCTTGTCTCCAGATTCAGAAACAATATGGACAGGGAGCTGTCATGCGACTGGGTGAACACACCCACATGAAAGTGGACATAATCTCAACAGGTTCAATTGCTCTTGATGCCGCTTTGGGAATAGGTGGCATACCAAGGGGAAGGGTTACAGAAATATACGGAGCTGAAGCTTCAGGTAAAACAACTCTGGCCCTTCATATCATCGCAAGTGCTCAGAAAAATGGTGGTGAGGTTGCGTTTATCGATGCCGAACATGCTCTTGACCCAATTTATGCTAAAAGACTTGGTGTTAATACAGATGATCTTCTGGTCTCTCAGCCCTCAAACGGTGAGCAGGCACTGGAAATAACTGAAATGCTTGTCAGAAGTAACGCGGTTGACGTCATAGTAATTGATTCTGTCGCGGCGCTTGTACCCAGAGCTGAAATTGAAGGGGAGATGGGTGACAGTCATGTAGGTCTTCAGGCCCGGCTGATGTCGCAGGCTCTCCGAAAGCTGACAGGCGCGGTGTCTCACTCGAATTGCGCTGTGGTGTTCATTAACCAGATCCGTATGAAGATCGGAGTTATGTTCGGGAATCCTGAAACTACAACCGGCGGCAGAGCACTGAAATTTTACAGCAGTGTACGTCTGGATGTAAGAAGAATTGCGTCTCTGAAGCAGGGTGACGAAGTTATAGGGAGCCGCACAAGAATAAAAATTGTGAAGAATAAGCTGGCTCCTCCCTTCCGAAATATCGAATGCGATATTCTCCATGGTTATGGAATATCACGACATGGTGAACTCATTGATCTGGGAATGGATAATGGCCTGATAACGCGCAGAGGAACATGGTATTCCATGGAGGACATTCAACTCGGTCAGGGGCGCGAGAACAGCAGAACTTTCCTTCAGGAAAATCCTGATATTGCCGATTCCCTTGAAAAGAAGATCAGGGAGAAACTTGAAATACCAGGACAGGCAGATACACCGGAGGAACCCGGAGAGAAA
>JAUWJE010000281.1 GCA_030607835.1 Candidatus Fermentibacterota bacterium
AGGAATCCTGTCTCCAAGATGAACAAGTGTGTGATCCAGGGGGAGGTATCTGTACAGCCCCGGATCGAGTCCGCTGATGTTGTTGACAGTAAGATATGTTTCAAAAGGATGTCGAGCTCCACCGGATGGAACTGTTCTGAATGATGCGATACCATTTCGAATGACACTCTTCACTCCCTGTGTGGCCCAGAGAAGCCAGGAAAGTTCGATTATAGTGATCGGTTCCCCGGTGAAACTTCTTACGCTTTTTCTTGACATGATGGTTTCGGAAATAGAGGAATCCGGGAAAACATTCATATCCACCGCAGGAAGAGATACAAGAGACACGTCTTCAGGAACAGGCTTCTGAAGAGGAGGATGTTCAATTCCCTTTGACTGATCACTCTCAAAGTCTTCAAGCAGGTCCCAGTTTGCCTTAAGACTGTTTTTATCACACATTCGGGTTTTCTACCTTCACTACCAGTTGAGAAGGTCTTCCGGACTGGTATACACAATCCAGGGGACAAAGCATTCTGATGCATCGGTCCAGGTTCTGCCGCCGAAGAGAAGATGACCTTGCGGGTTGATGGCAAGTCCGCTTCCGGTATTCCAGAAACTGTTTCCAGCGTTCATTTCCCAGATGAGATTGCCCTGATAGTCAAGCCTGTACAGTATCGCATCGTAGCTCTCTCTGCCGGAAGACATCGTGTTCGCAAGAACAATGAATCCACCTGCTTCAGGTTCCACGACATCCCAGGCTGAATCATTATCATCACCTTCGATCATGAGTGACCAGATCATATTTCCTGAAGTATTCAATCTGACAAGCCAGATGTCTGACTCGTAATTGCCTGATTGCATAGTGATTCCAGCCAGGAATAATCCTCCCTCAGACGATTCTATTAAACACCTAGCGGTTTCATGTCCGCCATT
Organism: Candidatus Fermentibacterota bacterium; assembly: GCA_030607835.1. Taxonomy (GTDB): domain Bacteria; phylum Fermentibacterota; class Fermentibacteria; order Fermentibacterales; family JCC-6; genus Aegiribacteria. Next base: position 913 of record JAUWJE010000281.1, read on the forward strand.
GTCGAAAGAGAAAGCGCTTAATCCGGTACCTGCCGAATCGGTGACTACAATATAGAAGTTCCCATCACTGCCTCCGCTAAGAGCGAAGCCACCATCTTCGAGGGCGACTACGGAATATGCTGCGTCAGACCTTGCTGTTCCGAATGTCCTGGTCCATTCCAGATTTCCGGCAGTATCGATCCGAACAAGCCAGAAATCCTTTCCACCGGCACCCGTGGATTCGGTATATCCTGCCGCTACAAAACTTCCATCGTCTGTCTGCGATATGTCATACAACACATCATCGTAGATATTGTTTATTTCCCTGCACCAGAGAACATTCCCGAAGTAATCGAACTTTGCTACAAAACCATTGTAATCTGTACCGGAGAAGATGCTGCCGCAGACAACATATCCACCGGATATCTGAAGAACATCCTGCCCTGAAGTAGCTAGTCCCCAGCCCGTGGTCTTTTCCCACTGAGTCGATCCATCCGGTTTAAGCTTGAGAAGAAATAGAGAAGTAATTTCATTGTCCTCTGAACCAAAGTCCCCGACGCATATTGCTCCGCCGTCATCTGTGAAATCAACTCCCCAGATACAGCTGTTAAATTCAGAAGGTATTTCAGTTTCCCATAGAATCTGCGCAGGACTTGATAATGATGAAAATGAAAATAGAAAAAGAACGGCTGATAGAATCGGAAACATTCTTGATTTCGATCTGGAATTTTTTGAAAGATAACATTCCTTTATTAACATGATCCGTAAATGTCCCTTCATATTATCTATAAGGTTAGTAATTCCAACTTATTTGTCAAGGCTTACCGAATGAATCTGTCCACGAAAGTCAGAGCGTGGTGTTTTTTGAGTGATATTCATCGTAAGAAAGGCAGTTATAAAGTCACTTTCAGAAATTGATCTCTGCCTATCAGTTGATAAGGCTGTCTGTTCAAAGCACTGAGGAATTATTTCGGAATATAATTATCAAAAGATCGCATACAGGAACGGTGCAAGTACCGATCCCTGCGTAAGTATGATTATCAGACTGAGCAGCAGCAGTACAACAATTATCGGAGCCAGCCACCACTTTTTACGAACCCTGAGAAAATCCCATATCTCTATTAAATGTCCCATATCATTCCCAATTCTAGTACGGTTTGTCAGGTCTGCTGCATGGTCCGTCATCATCGACAACCAGCCAGCATGATCCTGTGTTCTTACTGGAACGCATTCGGAGAGGATCCTTTCCCAGAAGGCGCATAATGAGTCCAGTAGGAACCACAGCAATAAAGAATACAAGAGTCAGCAGAATATTTGTTACGATAATGCCCATAATAACTGCAAGCTTCATCCAGTATTTCTCCAGCAGTCGCAGAATCGAGGGGATTACAAGAGCCGTAAACAGAAAAAATCCGGATAATCCAGCTGAAAAGAGCCATAAAGGCTTTTCTTTTATGTAGAACAGGATAGCCAGGACTGCAAACGCTCCTGCCATTGTCAGATCGAAGTTCTTCAGTTTGCGGATTTGATCCATACCTATATCTCCATCAGTCAAGCGTGAATACCTTTGTCCAATCCTTCCTCTGTTAATTCAGGCTGTTCTTCCTTGAGGAGCAGGCAATTACCCAGAGCGAGCATATCCATTTC
>JAUWJE010000100.1 GCA_030607835.1 Candidatus Fermentibacterota bacterium
CTCTCGCTGTGATGATGTGCCCTGACGGTGTAAGATCATCCGGCACACCTCCCCCATCGATACTCTCCCATACAGAGCTTCTTACTTCAAGTGTTACCGATCTTAGACGTGTCCAGCGCTCCTCGGGAACCCATTGCCAGAAGGATGGTTCTGGAGAGCCTTCAAAGATGATACTGTAATAGCCGCGACTTCTCCTGGGTCTTGCCCTTACTTCCCACAGCAAACCTCTTGAATACACAGCTTCCAGCGTGTCTCCCACATGAACGGATGTCCATCCGAGGCTGTCGATGAGTATTGAGCAGCAGTTAGAATATCTGCTTCCTTCGATCCCTGTGGAAAAAAGAAGACCTCCAAGAGTTCCGTCTTCTCCCACACAGGCAATTTTTATATCCAGCGTATCAGCAAGTATCGTGTTAAGGGAATCTATAACGTTATTCAACTCGGAAATACTCTCATAAAAGAACCACACGTCACCGGATTCTTCCTTATGCGGTTTACCGAAAATAAATGTCGCGACTGCGCCAAGAATGAACAACAGCACCAGAATCAGCCTGGAGCGCATATCAGGATTGCCCTTTCATCATTACCCGTGGAGAAGTTTTGAGAACCATGATCGCACTCGGAACAGAGCTGTCTGTTTGGGTATCCCAGGTACAACCACAGGAGCGCGAAGAGCATCCAGAATGCTTTCAAGATTAACATTTTCCCGAACAGTTTCCACGATCTCGGAAATTTTGACTGATTCTCCAGGTTCAACTTTGAACACTCGTCTGTTTAATATTGAAGCAGAATCTCCAGCGCTTTTTGTCGTTCGGTACAGAGGTATATCAAGTTTTCTGCATGCTTCAACCAGATAAGAATCATGTCCGGTGAAAGAACCGCAAATAACTATCGCTCCAGGTCCTTTCTCAAGTACACCTGACAGCCTTCGTGTTATCAGAGCATCAATAACTTCAAGCCTTGTCGCACTGATAAGCAGAGCACTGTCAGGATTTTCAATAACATCGGCGAGAATTTCTCTGTTGCTGCCAAAAGCAGTGATAAATCCCTCTACAGGCATATAAGGGTCGGGTTTCCAAGAAATAACCGGTTCAAGCCCGAGTTCTCTGCCAAGCATGCTCAGTGACGGCCTCGCGATAGAAGTAACGTAAGGAATGTACCCGAATACCCGTATTCCTCTATCGGAAAACCATGGATCCAGATACGTCTTCACCTTTTCCATTTTGCTCTTCCGAACGCGATTAACAACAACTCCGAGAAGAGGAATATTCCTGTCATGAAAGAGACTGTTGCAGAGAGTAAATCTGTCAATTGTTCTTCCGATGCCGGCATCAAGAACGAGCAGCACCGGTATATCAAGTAAACTGGCCACTCTTGCATTGCACAGGCCGAATACGGAACCAACGCCGGGATGCCCTGTACCCTCGACAACACCCATATCGGAGTCTGCTCCCAGATGTCTGAAAGCTCTCTGTATCTTCCCGCTGATATTGACCGGATGTCCATCCTCAAGGAATTTCTCGGAAGCACCGGCAGACATCGCGAAGGGCGCCGCATATTTCAACTCGCTATGAAGTCCCAGGGATGTATTCACAAGAAATGAGTCCTCACCAACTGAAGCTCCATCGAGTAAAGTTGTTTTTTGGCCAAGCGGCTTCATGAAGGATGCTCCGCGATCAAGATGATCACAAAGCCAGGAAATCAGCCCCAGAGAGAATGTGGTCTTTCCAGCGTTCATATCACTGCCAGCTATATAGATTCCCTGCTGTTTCATTTCACTTCCTGATCATGTGGTTATTCATGTTGCCCCCAAAGAGCCTGTCACCGAAGTCACCAAGGCCAGGCAGTATGAACCAGTTCTCATCAAGTTCCCTGTCTACCGATACTGTGATAATGGTGAGATTCTCGTATTCCTGGAGGCGATGTATCCCTTCAGGAGCCGCGACTACGCTTACCAGTGTAATCTCGTCAACACCTTTTTCAATAAGGTAATCAATCACACCTGCGGCTGTTCCCCCGGTTGCCAGCATTGGATCCAGAATCAGAACATCCCTGCCTCTCAAATTCTGGATTGAATCGTAGAGCCATTCCGCTTTTCCGGTTTTTTCATCCCGTTTCATCGCTATGAACGCCACAGGTGAATCCGGCAGTAACTCCTGAAACGGAGGAAGAAGACCGAGACCGGCTCGAAGCACAGGGATGATGACAGGATGATTGTTGCATTTTTCACCCAGTGTCTCTTCCATCGGAGTTTCAACTGAAATGGGTGAAGTTCCTCTATCCCTGGTCGCTTCAACAGCAAGCATGAAACCCAGTCTGTAGGCTAATATCCTGAATTCATCAGGTTGTGTGTGACGATTTCTGAGATTCGTCAGAATGTCCCTTGCTACAGGATGCTCAAATTCAATAGTTTCCATTATCTTCTCCGGTATTATGTTCTGTGTCACGAACAGATGAAAACATAAGCACCAGAGAACTGTTATGCCAGATGTGATCTTATGAAAGGAGTGAACGGTGGGACTATTGCGAAAACTCAGTCAAAGAGGTCTTATTTACCAGATGACCGCGGAGGAGAAACTATCCAAGCTTCTAGATGGACCTTCACTGAGTTTCTATATCGGTTTTGACCCCACAGCAGGGAGTCTTCACCTTGGTCACCTTGTGCCGATAATGATTGCGCGTCATCTTCAAATGGGTGGACACAGACCCATTCTGCTTGTTGGTGGAGCCACCGCTCTTGTTGGAGATCCGTCCGAAAGAAGCCTGGAGAGAACCTTCGAATCAAAGGAGACAATATCGAACTGGGCTGAATCGATAGCAGAACAGCTGGAGCATTTCCTTGATTTCAGTAACGATGACAACGGAGCGGTTCTACTTGATAACTATGAATGGCTCAGCAAACTGAACCATATTGACTTCCTGAGAGAGGTCGGGCGTCACTTCAGCGTGAATCGGATGCTTTCCGCTGAATCGGTCAAGCTCAGACTGGAGACTGGTATCTCCTTCCTTGAATTTGGATACAGCCTTCTCCAGGCTTATGATTTTCTGCATCTGTACCGTAATTTCTCATGTGTTCTTCAGGTGGGCGGTTCCGATCAATGGGGCAATATCGTTTCCGGAATTGATCTTATCAGGCGCACTGAGCAAAAAGAAGTGTGGGGTTTCACATGTCCTCTGGTAACGACTGCTTCAGGCGAAAAAATGAGCAAGACTCAGTCTGGTGGAGCCATCTGGCTTAACCCGGAACTGACAAGCCCATACGAATATTACCAGTTCTGGATAAACGTAAACGACAAGGATGCCATTTATTTCCTCAGGCTTTACACTTTTGTCCCCGGAGATGAGATTGATAAGCTGGCTCTACTGACCGGAGCAGATATCCGAAAGGTAAAGGAAAAACTTGCGTTTGAGGCTACAGTCCTCGCGCATGGTAAAGAAGAAGCTCTCAAGGCGGAGAAAGCATCGCGCTCACTCTTCACCGGACAGGGAAATCAGGAAGATGTACCAACGCTGGAAATTGCGAAGACAAGGCTGAATAATGGAATCAGCTGTCTTGATCTTTTCGTTGAAACTGGTCTCTGTCCGAGCAGAAGCGAAGTCAGAAGAATGGCGAAACAGGGAGGACTGTACATAGATAATACTCGTGTTGTGGATCCTCTTGAAATTCTTGATCCGCAAAGCACCAGCAGCAGTATTCTGCTGAGAGCAGGCAAGAAAAGGTACTGCAGGATCAATTTCAGCTGAGAAGCACATCCACGAATGCCACTTTCATTAGATTAGATACGCGATGATAACAGTCTTCCATCATTATCGAGGAAAGGATCAGAATTGCGGAATACCGCAGACTCGAATAAGAACCAGAGTATACATGATAGCTTGCTTAAGATAAGCAAAGAGCTTGAAGAACAAAGACTTATCAATTCAGATCTACGGGATGAACTCGACAGTCTTAATCTTGTCTTCCGGAACTCCGTCGATATTCTCCTGATTGTCGATCCTGATACCGGTCTCATTACTCGAGTAAGCGATGCAGCTGAAATATTGCTGGGATATAGCCATATGGAGCTTCTCGGGAAACCTCTGATAGATATCCTCCCTGATACAGCTCGAACCGCAGTTCCGGAAATCATGGATGGTGTATTTCTCGATCAGAAGATGAAGTGCAGTGATGGGTCGATCAAAAAGATGGACATGACATCGAACCTGGTCAGCGGCAATGGCCATAATGCTATCCTTTTCACATTCAGGGACACCGTTGAAAGACACCGGTATCAGAGAGAGATGAAGAAGAGGAACAGTGCCCTTGATGGCGCATTCAGTGCAATGGTTATTTACGATACAAACTGGAAAATTGATTATGCCAACCGCAAGACCGCGGTCTACTGGAATCTTGACGAACACGAAATCGCGAAATTGGACATTTCGACACTCATTCCCGACAGAAGCTGTCTCCAAACCATGAAACAGGCTATTGCTTCGACTAGCGAATGGGAAGATGACATCGAGTGCATTCGAAATGACGGCTCCGCATTCTACGCCCATTTAACAGCAACTGCGGTTCCTGACGAACAGGAAATGCTCTGGTACGTTCTCTCATTTGTCGATATTTCAAAACAGAAGAAACTTGAAGAACAGCTAAGGGAGATGTCACTTCGTGACGAACTCACAGGTCTGTACAACAGACGGGGCTTCATGACTGTAGGACGACAGCTGCTTGATTCCTCGATACGTTCAAAACCGGAAATTGGACTTCTCTTCGTTGATCTGGACAATCTGAAATTAATCAATGACAAATTTGGTCATCAAGCTGGTGATAGAGCCATACTAGAGACGGCGAACATACTCAGAAATACTTTTCGCGAATCGGATATTGCAGCAAGGATTGGAGGGGATGAACTTGTTGCACTTTTCCTGGGTTCCTTAGAAACTGACCAGAAATCATTCAAGACCAGAATCCGCTCCGGTATCAATGAAGTGAACAACAGAGGAGATCTTCCATTCAGGCTCTCGCTCAGCTGTGGCTTTGCTTCTACAAAACTTGATGAGAATACATCCCTTGAGGAGCTTCTCAACAGGGCTGATTCACTGATGTACTCCGAGAAACTGCTCAACAGAACTAATCCACAAATATAAAAGCGATATGTGGACAGTTCTGTAAACCGCCCCCATTTCTGAATACTTCTTATTACCTCGGGTCAGCGTGTTCCACTGGAGCCAGAGGTTCCCCTGCCTTCACTGCTGTCTGATCCGGATCTTGTTCCGCTGCCTGTTGAGGATGATCTTGAAGGTCCAAGATGATTAATCGTGTATCTGAGATTCGCAATTTCCGAACGAAGACTGCTGAGTTCGGTCTTCAGTGAATCGTTCTCCAATATAAGGCTGTCTAATGAGAGAACAACTTCAATAAGCGACTCGTCAATAACAGTCAGGCTGTCTGTAATCAGATTCATTGAGTCCTCAAGACCCTCAACATCGGAAATGGTGATGATCTTCTCCTCAGGAGGTTCAATTTCACCGGGCTCATCTCTGTCCTGCGCTGAAGGTCCGGCAGGCAGGGAAATGTCACCGTTTTCGAGGAAAGTAACCCTTTCATCAAGGTCTTCAATGCTGTTAAATACCTGATCAAAACTGTCTGTCAGTTCAGAATCATCGTAACTTACGGAAGTCTCCAGAACATCAACTCTTTCTTCAAGCTCTCCCACGCCAGGCATACTGCATGCAAGCAGGAGAAACGCACCTGTTATAACCGCGAGCTTCATTCAGAATCAGCTCCTTTCTCTGAATCGCCGAACACTTCGGCAGTATATGTGTATATCTGAACATCCTCTTGCCGAAAGCTGTCCGGTGACAGCCCTGCTTTGAGACATGTGTGTGAAAGGAAAGTTTCTCTATCCCATTCCTGCTCGATGGCTACCTGCGGGAGCAGAGTTCCGGATCGGAATCCGGATTTGATATAGATGCCGTGGATTCCGGGAACTACATCTTCCGGTCTTGCAAGAATCATTGGACTTAAAAGGGATATTTCCAGTTCAAGCTCATCCACTTCCTCAGAATTGACCTTCGGAAATCTTGGATCATTAACAGCAGCTGAAGCTGCCATTTCAATCACAGTCCGTCCAAGAGGACCAGTTCCAGTAAAATGGCCTATACAACCCCTGAGTAATCCATCTTTCCGTAGAGTAACAAAAGCGCCGCCTTCCCTTCTGAAGACTTCCCCGGACGGTATATCCGGAAGCGGTTTTCCGGCTGCTGCGGCTTCAACAGATCTTCTTGCAAGATCCAGTATTTTTTTTCTGTCAGCAGAATCAGTTATCCCTGAACCCCCTTGCAGTGTAACCGGCAAAATATCCTACAACAGAGCTTCTGTCCCCGCTCGCGGTCGCGGACGTATCCCACATGATCTCACCGAATCTGTCAGAACCAGTAAGTACTGAATAGTGCATCAGCGTAAGTATAGGGCCACCTCCGCAAGCCTCAATTCCACTGGAGAGAACAGTGTTCAGATTGTCGGGCTCTCCACTGGTAAAGGCATCGATCACCTTTCGATCCATTCGCTCCGCTTCATCAAAGGGATGGTAATGTGAAAGATCACTTGAAGCAACTATAAGAATATCCTTTCTGTTCTCCAGAACAGTGCGAAGATTCTCAGCCAGAGTTCGCGAATGGCCATCGAACACAGAGCCCTGAAGAATAACAACGATGGATGCGTCAGGCCACTTAGTCTGGATGAAGGGAATCTGAACTTCTGCGGAATGTTCTCTTCTGTGAGCGGCAGGTTGGAAGGAAAGACCTGAATTCAGTAGTTCCGTTGTGATAGCCCTGTCAATCGTCGCCAGACCAAGTGGTGTCAAGTACGCCTCTCCATCGTATGCAGACGCACCATCAAC
>JAUWJE010000273.1 GCA_030607835.1 Candidatus Fermentibacterota bacterium
GATGTCGTCGACATGGGGTTGGCAACAACTCCGATGGTTTACTTTGCGACAGTGACGCATGGATTCAAAGCCTCGGTTCAGATCACGGCTTCGCATAATCCCGGTGAATACAATGGTTTGAAGATATCCCGAGAAGGAGCTCTTCCGGTCGGATATGATTCGGGTCTGAGAGAGCTTGAAATAATGGTTGAAAACAATAATACAGAACCGGCTGAACTCAAGGGTGAAGTGGTAAAACTACCGAATATTAAGGATGAATATCTCTCGTTTCTGAAAGAATTTCGAGGTGATTATTCATATCTGAAATTTGGAATCGACTGCTCCAATGGAATGGCTTCAATACTTGTAGGTGATCTTTTTGGATCCTCCCCGGAGGTTATTTATGACACTCTGGATGGCACTTTTCCAAACCACCCTCCGAATCCTCTGGAGGAAGAGAACACCAGTGACCTGAAAGACCTTGTATTAGAAAAAGAACTGGACATAGGAGTTATTTTTGATGGCGACGCGGACAGGGTCATGTTTGTCGATGACAGAGGTAGATTTGTTCGTCCTGATCTGATCACTGCCGTTCTCGGACTGCATTATCTTCTTGAGAGGAAGGGATACGTTCTGTGTGACATAAGAACGTCACGTGCAGTCATCGAATACATTGAAAAACTTGGAGGTCGACCGTACATGTGGAAAGTCGGCCATTCCCATGCCAAGATGAAAATGAGGGAGCTAAACGCTCTTTATGGCGGAGAGCTGGCAGGCCACTACTATTTCAATGAATTCTTCAACTGCGATTCCGGCATGCTTGCTGCGCTTCTTGTTCTGAATATTGCGGTACAGTCAAAAATGAATGGAATAACATTCTCCTCTCTGATCGATTCAATTTCCACTTATTCAAACTCCGGAGAAGTCAACTTCAGGATTGATGATAAAGAGGCGGCAATGGAGAGACTGAAGGACTACTTCACTTCAAGAGAGAAGCCGGATGCAGTTTATGACTTTGACGGATACCGCATTGAATTCCCGGATTGGTGGTTCAGTATCAGACCTTCAAATACCGAACCGTATCTGCGCCTTGTTATTGAAGCGGTTGACGATGAGCTGCTGGAATCGAAACTGAATAAGATAAAAGAGTTATTAGAATTCGGGGGACACTGCTAGCAGCGCCCCCCGGATTCCTGATATCCTATCTGATCAGGATAACATGCCTGGTTGCAGAACCAACTTCTGTCCACACACGTACGAAATAGACTCCAGAAGCAGCGGGATTTCCATTGGTGTCTCTGCCCTGCCAGACGACGGCATGTTCACCGGCTGCGAACTCCTGTCCGGCAATAGTCTCGATCTGTCTTCCGGAGAGGTCGTAGACTGATATTTCCGCGAATCCAGCTGAAGCAAGACTGAACGGTATGGCAACCTGCGCAGAGAAGGGATTCGGATAGAGAGGATTTATCGAAAGAACAGGAAGAACCGCATCATCCCCTTCAATACCCTGTGAGTTATTGCATAGAGCCTTTATGCAGAAATTCGCTGTGATGTCCACCGTTGTGAGATCTGTCCAGGTTGAGCCGTCAAGGTAGTAGCTCTCTCCTGGATTTGCAGACGATTCCACAATAGTCCTGTAACTCGCTCCGAGCAGTACAGGAACATCCGAAGTACAATCGAAGGGTTGTCCACCGTCTGAGAGCTCCAGATAGACATAGAAATCGCATCCTGTGTCGATATCTACCGTAGTTGAAAGGTCAACAGTGTGGAAGCCGGTATATGAAGCTGTACCGCTTTCACTCGTGAGTTCATTAAGCAGTTCTCCTCCGGAGAATGTTTCGTAGATCTTCACAGTATAATCAACATTGTCCGCAGCTGTGAAAAAGCTGACTGCTTCCACAGTTTCATCATATCCAGCGACAAAAGCATTGAATGCTTCGGTTGCTGTAAGAAGGGTATCTCTCCATGCGTGGTAGTCGTGGTAGTAAATACTCGAGTATCCAATTGGTTCTACATCACGATGAGAAATAGCACCCATCGTTGGATTCTGGCAGCAGTGCTTGTCGTAATAGGATATCCAGAAGAATCCGTCATTTCCCCACCAATCGCCCCAGCTGTTCTTGCAGAGCCAGGCGCCGGGCAATGGAGCCTGCGTCGCTTTCGCGTCATCCCAGCCAATGATTGATACGGCATGGTTTGGGTCAAGCGGGCTGCTTGGTGGCTGATAATGAACATAGTTTTCAATGAATTCACCATCGTAACACATGCATGTTCCAATGCCTCCGTGATCCATAATGACCTGCGTGATTTCATTGATATTCTCCAGATTTGCTCCCGCAACGTACCACGCGATAGACCTTGGATAATAGTAATGATAGCTATCCAGATGTCTGTCGGGAGGAGTATCATAAGACTGACCGTCAATGTTTCTTACAGCCCCCTCGCCCCTTGTGAGATAGGCTGCAGTCACGAGGTAATCACCTCCCATGTGCACGGTAAGTCCGCCACCTGTGGGAGGGTCTGTATCGTCATTATTGTGCTGGTTGAAACCGTTCCACCAGTCAAGATGGTATTCGGCAAGATCCGGTTCGCCGGTCTCTCCCTCTGCTGTCCAGACCCCGGTCATCATTAGATTTCCCTCTAAGGATGACATCGCTCCGAAA
>JAUWJE010000139.1 GCA_030607835.1 Candidatus Fermentibacterota bacterium
ATACTCGCGGTGGAACCTGAACTTGCTCTGGGTAGACAATGTTTCGGAAGTGATCTAATGGCGGGAGTGTCTGAGTGAAACTGCAATGTCTTCTTGAAGCCACTGATATCATGGTTTCCGATAAGATGAGGGAACTTGAAGTGTCTTCCATTGAAGAGGATTCAAGAAAAGTAACCAGAGGATCTCTTTTCGTGGCAGTAACCGGTTTTGACACTGATGGTCATCAGTATGTCGGGCAGGCGCTTGAAAGAGGTGCTGTTGCAGTGATTGTGGAGCATGATATTTCTAAAGATTCCCGCGTGATTGTGAATCATGCCGGTGACAACAGAGAACTGCTGGCAGACATTTCAGCGAAGTTCTTCGATTATCCATGGAATCACCTCATTTCAATCGGTATTACCGGTACTAATGGAAAGACATCCACTTCAAGGATGCTTGCCTGGATACTGGAAAAACATGATTTCCAGACAGGTCGTATGGGTACCGTTGGTCATCTGATTGGAGGCAGGGATATCACCGCATCGATGACCACACCCGGAGCACTCGAACTCTCTAAGATGATGAATCAGATGGTGACTGCCGGTGACAGGTGCTGTGTTATGGAAGTATCCAGTCATGCCCTCGCTCTGGCCAGAGTTGATTCTGTAAGATTTGATGTGGGGCTTTTTACCAACATCAGTCAGGATCATCTGGATTTTCATGAGTCCATGGATGAATACTTTCGGTGCAAAATGCATCTTTTTGACCTGCTTAAACCGGATGGCAGCGCAATCATAGGGACCTATGCTTCCGGATTCCCATCACTGGAGGGAGCTGATACTTTCGGAACCAGTGAAAGCGATACTTTCCGGATTTCAGAAATTTCTGTTGAACTCGGACGGATATCCTTTGAATTATCGTTGGATGGAATTCAGATTCCAGTGCTAATGAACATAGCCGGACGTTTCAATGTCTTTAACGCCGCCGGTGCTCTCGCCGTTGCGGTAAAGCTGGGAATTGATCCTTACTCAGCTGCGGAATCATTGCGGGATTTCAGTGGTGTTCCCGGAAGATTTGAGTCCGTTGAACTTGGGCAGGATTTCCTGGTTGCGATTGATTACGCGCACACACCTGATGCGTTGAGACGTATTCTTCAGCAGGCCTCAGAACTCACTGAAAACAGGGTGATAGTCGTCTTTGGTGCCGGTGGAGACAGAGACGTTTCAAAGCGACCCTTAATGGGACAGATAGCTGACAGCCTGGCAGACATCATAGTGATAACAAGTGACAATCCACGTACTGAGGATCCTGACTCAATAATTCAGGATATCCTCGCAGGAATCTCACAGAGAGACGGGCTTATTGTTGAACCGGATAGAAGAACCGCCATTGGAATCGCTCTTCAGATTGCTGTTGCCGGAGATGTTGTGATAATCGCCGGCAAGGGGCATGAGGATTACCAGATACTGGGGAAGACGAAGATACATTTCGATGATCGTGAAGAAGCTTCTGCAGCACTGAAAGAGGTTCTCAAATGATACTGGCCAATGACATTGCCCGTGCAACCGGAGGCTGGGTTTCTCCTGAGACATCCTGCAGATCTATTGAAAATGTGGTGATCGATTCCCGACTATCCGGAATAGACATGCTCTTTTTCGCACTGGAAGGGAAAAGAACCGACGGGCACCTTCATGTCAGTGAAGTCATTGAAAAAGGTGGGATTGCTGTTGTGTCCAGGGGTCAGATGCGAAATGGAATCATTCTTGTAGACAACGTGGAGCAGGCATTGCTGGATGCAGCGAAATGGCGCCGACAGCAATTCGATTCGAAAGTGATTGCCATAACCGGTTCAAGTGGCAAGACCACAACCAGGAAATTGCTTTCTGCTGCTCTAAGAACGTCTCATGATGTATACAGCACCAGCGGGAATCTGAATAACCAGCTTGGTCTCCCAATGACCATTCTCAACATTCCTGATCCTCCACCTTCAATAATTATCCTTGAAATGGGTATGAATCATGCTGGTGAGCTGACTCTGCTTGGAAGTATTGCGTTACCTACTGACTGTCTGATTACTAATGTCGGTCTTGCTCACCTGGAGTTTTTCCCCTCTCGCGAAGGCCTCGCAAAGGCAAAGGCTGAAGTGATTCAGACAACAGAACCAGGAGGAACATGTGTAATCCCGGTTGGTGAACCCATTCTGAGAAAGGCAGCGCTTGATCGCAACCTTGAAATCAGGTGCTTCGGTGAAAAAGGCGATGCATGGTTCATAAATGATGATGGATCCTACAGGCTGTATCCATGGGACATCAAGCTGAATCTTCAGTTTGAGGGTGACCACAATGTTTCAAATGCTCTTTCTGCATTACTGATGGCGGAGGATTTTGATGTTTCTCCCCGGACAGCCATAAGAGCAATGGAAAATGTTGCTCCGGATGCGGGAAGAGGAAGGATTGTTGAAGCTGGAGATGTAACGATTCTGGATGAGAGTTACAATGCGAATCCTGATTCCACCATGGCATGTCTGAACGTGCTTGGAAATATAAAAGGAGACCGTGCTGCTGTTCTCGGAGACATGCGTGAGCTTGGAGAAAGGGCTCAGGAACTCCACCGTCTGGTGCTCGAGACAGCTGATTCCCTCGGATTGAAATTCTTGATTCTTACAGGTGACCTGTACAATTCCGTTAAAAGCACCGTTGTTCACACAGACGTACTCTCCGCTGAAGACTGGCTTGAAGCGCTTTCATTATTGCGGCAGACCGTTACACCTGGATGCACCGTACTTGTAAAAGGATCCAACTCCGTCAGGCTCAGTGAGCTTGTGCGGCTTATGGAGGAGGAGAGCTGATGTTATACTGGATTTTGTACCCCCTTAGAGATTCCATTTCGCTCTTCAACCTTTTCGGGTACATTACATTCCGGGCTGCAGGTGCCACTGTAACCGCAATGATAATTGCGTTTGCAGCAGGACCTTTTGTCATTAAGTTCCTGAGAAAACATCAGATAGGTCAGACCATCCGCGATGATGGTCCGGAAAGTCATCTCAAAAAGCGGGGTACTCCCACAATGGGAGGACTTCTCATACTGATGTCAGTACTGATACCGGTTCTCCTCTGGGGCAGGCTTGGAAACAGAGCCCTCATGGTTGTTCTGATTTCAACAATATGGATGGGGTTAATCGGTCTGCTGGATGATTACCTGAAAGTTGTCAGGCACTGTTCAAAGGGTCTGATAGGGAAGTACAAACTCATCGGTCAGTTTGTGCTTGGTATCGCGCTGGGCGCATGGCTTTGCTTCAGCCCTGTAGTTCCGGGAGACTCGCCTTCTCATCCATCGATCATCCCTTCAATTCGCACAATTGATCTAGAATCGAAAGGTGAAATAGACATAACCTCTACCGAGACAACTGTCCCATTCCTGAAGGAAACCCGGATAGACCTGGGAATCTGGTACATCCTGTTTGTTGCTCTGGTGCTGGCCGGGAGCGCTAATGCCGTCAATTTAACGGATGGGCTTGATGGCCTGGCCACAGGAGTGAGCCTGATTTCCATCATGGCTTTTGGCGTGATGGCTTACCTGCTTGGGCATATAAAATTTGCTGATTACCTGCAGTTTTCCTACCTGCCAGGCGTTGGTGAGGTTTCAGTATTCGCCGGGGCAATGGCTGGAGCCTGCCTTGGATTTTTGTGGTTCAATGCTCCTCCAGCATCGGTATTTATGGGAGATACCGGCTCCCTGGCTCTCGGTGGAGCCATCGGATCAATGGCTGTCGTCACGAAAAACGAATTGCTTCTTTTCCTGGTTGGTGGAGTTTTTGTTGCGGAAGTGTTGAGCGTGGTTCTACAGGTCAGCTGGTTCAAACGGACGGGTAAACGTGTTTTTAGAATGGCGCCTATTCATCACCATTTCGAACTGCTCGGATGGATGGAGAGCAAAGTCGTCATCAGGTTCTGGATAATCGCTGCGATACTTGGACTTCTGGGTCTTACAACGTTGAAGATTAGGTGATACATGGGATACTGGACTGACGGTGGTAGAAATGCTGGAGTACTCGGTCTCGGGCTGAGCGGCAGAGCCGCAGCAGCTCTCCTGAAAAGCAGAGGATTTTCCGTCACCGGACTCGATGATCGTTCTGATATCGAGCCGTGTGCAGATTGCGACAGGATAATTACCGGTGACAGGATTATCAACAACCTTGAATCCCTTGATGGGCTTGTTATCAGTCCTGGTGTTAGCCCTGAATCAGAAGTTCCCTCAAGAGCAAGTGAGATGGGGCTGCCGGTAATAGGTGAGATCGAACTCGCCTTTCGTCATACTGAGATCCCGGTAATTGCAGTAACAGGTTCAAACGGGAAAACGACCACCGTTGAATGGCTTGGATACACTCTCCGCAGGGCGGGAGTAAAAGCCTGCGTTGCGGGGAATATGGGATATCCGTTCAGTACCGCTGTGCTGAAAAACCAAGATGCTGAGTTTTTCGTACTTGAAGTCAGCAGTTACCAGTTGCAGACTATCGAGATATTTCGTCCGTTCGCCGCAGCCATACTCAATATTACTCCCGATCATCTTCAGCGCCACGGTGATATTGAAAATTACAGGAATACCAAGGCCGGTATTTTCATGAATCAGCATGATACTGATGTACTTGTACTTAACAGAGATGATCCGGGTTCTGTACCCCTTGCTGGAAGGACAATGGGTCTTGAATGGTATTTCGGAATCGGGAAAAGTGTTCGAGACGGTGCTTTCATCGAAGGTAATTCGCTCTTCCTTGCAAGTTCAGGTGCAGAGCGGTTTGTATTGGATACCAGAAAGATATCTCTGCCTGGTGCCCATAACATTGCTAATGCGCTTGCTGTTGTATGTCTGGCAAAAAAAGCAGGATTGCAAACCGGGGAGATGATTGAGGGTCTGACTACTTTTCAAGGAGTACCTCATAGAATTGAGTCTGTAAGAAATATTAATGGTGTCGAATTTGTGAATGACTCCAAATCCACTAATCCTGATTCACTCATAGTCGCGTTAGAGAGTTTTTCCAATCCAATAATTCTCATTGCGGGTGGTCAGGCAAAGAAGGCTGATTACAGTGAACTCGGGCCGCTTATCAGAGATCGCGTAAAAGCTCTGATACTCATAGGAGTAGCAGCTGCTGAACTGGATGAAGCATGGGCTGACTTCACCGATGTGTTCGTTGAAGGAGTGATGGAAAAGGCAGTTGGCAGAGCGACAATCCTTGCTGACGAAGGAGATGTTGTGCTTCTTTCACCCGGCTGCGCCAGCTTCGATCAGTACAGAAATTTTGAAGAACGTGGAGAGCATTTCAGAGACCTTGTGGAGGGACTTGAGTGAAGAAACGAAGTCCGGTGAAGTATGCGGGTTAAAGCTGTAAGAGCGAGAAATGTTATGCTGATTTCCGCCGGTTTACTTCTTCTTCTGGGAACTCTTGCCGTGTTTACAGCAAGTTCATTCAAATCTCTGATGCTAACAGATTCAGATTCAGGGACGATCTTCCTGTTTCCACATATCAGGAAAGTGCTTGTTGGTGTATTAGCCGGCCTTATCGCCTGGTTAATACCTCCGGACAACTTGAAGAACCTGTCTCCAATTCTGTATGTGGGATCTGTTGGTCTGCTTCTGGCTCTACTATTACTCAAGGGTTCGCACTGGGCTCCCTTTATCAATGGATCTTCCAGGTGGTTTGTTTTCTGGGGATTTCGAATCATGCCGTCCGAAATTGCGAGAATTGCCTATATCC
>JAUWJE010000097.1 GCA_030607835.1 Candidatus Fermentibacterota bacterium
GGGCTTACGCCCTTCACCAGTGCTGCTTCTCCACCTTCCGGTATGACAGGAACTGAAACACTTTCCTGTTTAGCAAAGGCATTCGGGCTTGATATCGCGGATGATCTATTCGATGAAATCGACAGAGTAGTGAGGAAAAATCTTGGTGACCTTACACGCTTCTACTGGAATACCGGTGAGAAGAGAAACTGGGATGGAAAAGGAGAACTTGTATCGGTTGAAGCAGATGCAAAAGCAACATCGATCCTGCCTCCGATGACTCACAGCCAGGAATACAGGAAAGAGATCCGGGAAGTGGGAACGGAGCGGTTCCGTGTTCTTTAATTTATATTTACGCGGTTCTTCTCATCAAAATGGATCCCTTCCATAGAAAGCAGTCTTCTTTTCATATCTGTGCCACCCTGGTAACCGCCGAGGGTTCTGTCAGACCGAATAGCTCTGTGACAGGGAATGATTATCGGAAAGGGATTTCTGGCCAGAGCATTTCCCACCGCACGGCTGGCACAAGGATTGCCAAGGCGCTCCGCAATGCGCTGATATGTACTGACATATCCTCGAGGAATTGATTGCTCTATAATAAGAACTTTCTGCTGGAATTCTGAACAGAGATCCATTCGAACCAATGAAAGCGAGAAACTGATATCCTCTCCACTCAGGAATGCTTCGATATCTCCGGCAACTGAATCAATCATGCGGCATGAACCAGATCTGCAATCATGGAAGAACTCTGACACGTAAGCTTCGGCATTCACTCCTTGCCCTGAGAGGAGTATTCTGAAGATTCCAGGCTCACTATGGAACATGGACCAGAGCACGGCAACTGACCCGAAAGTTGGTGTGTGAATGTACAGAAAATATTTTCCAGAGTCATCATTTCTCATTATAATCGATTCGATAGCCTCTAAATGCCTCTAATTTAAATTCTCTTCCTCTTCAGTGCTTTTCCTGATCATCCTTTGATGGATTTCCGGATAGTGTATCCCAAGGCATTCAGGACATATTGAATGAGAGACCATAGCTTCAGTATGTGTAGAGATGTACTCGTCCAACTGTTGCCAGTAGTTCTTATCATCACGTATTTTTTTGCAGAATGAACAGATTGGCAGGATGCCCTGCAGGGTTTTTATATGATCGAGCGAGTTCCGGAGGTCATTCGCCTGACTCAATAGTCTGTTTTGCATTTTAATAATCCTGTAGCCTGCGTTGATGCGGGCACGGAGTTCTTCGGGATAAAAAGGTTTCGTTATGTAATCATCTGTCCCGGTATCAAGACCTTCAACAATGTCTTCCTTGTTGTCCTTAACAGTGAGCATAATGATGTAAAACGGGTTATCACCATCCATTGAACGAATCCTCTTGCATAGATCAAGACCATTCAGTCCAGGCATCAGCCAGTCAAGCAGTATGAGCCTTGGTGCATCTGGCTGACTGATAACTGTCCATGCCTCTTCACCGCTTGAAACCATCTCCACATCATGACCGCACTTACGCAGTATACCCGCTAATGTGTTACGAGTGGAGAGATCATCGTCCACGATAAGGATTCTCATAGTATTAACCTCTTAATTTCCTTTTCAAGTGCCGAAAGCTGGTCTTCGAGCTCGGTTATCAAAGTGACAGCAACTCTCAGATTGCCTGCTTTGCTGGCTTTCTCAATCCTGGATGCGACCTCCTGGAGCTTGTTAGCAGCCATATTGGCGGCTGCACCATTTATGCTGTGAGCCTGAAGCTCAGCTCCACGTGAATCATTCTCATTGAGTCTGTCCTTCAGCATGTTGATTCGAGCAGGTATATCACTCAGAAAAATTTCCGCTATAGATCGTGCCAGAACAGTGTCACCCATCATGCGTTCCATGAGGTCATCAGGATCGAAGATGGATTTGTCACACCCTCCAAATAACATCAGTTTACTCCAGGTTCTAATTATGCTTGAATTCAAACCTATTCAACACAAATAAACAAATTCAGTTGTTAAGAATTCCTTTTGAATAAACTGTTCTTTACTAATTTAAACTAACGAAGCCAGCTAATCTTCGTCAAGTTGAGGTTACTCTGACATTCGAATGCCCCAGCCCGAATGGCTTTCAACCTGTTCCGTTTTGAACATGTGCTTGACGGGTCATGAAAAATCCTGCATCTAATAAACTTTGTTCAGGATTACTGAACCGAAGCCGGATAAGGAACGGTTTGACTGATTTATTACAGGCAAAAGTGGAAATAAGAGGAAGTGTTCATGATTCGTCTTGAGAACCTCTACTCACTGATTGAGGGAAACTTTGATTTTCTCCTTGCAGTCGATGGCAATGAGAAGATTATCCATGTCAGTCCCCTGCTGAAGCACTCCTGCTCCCCTGATAGTTCTGACGTTTCAGGAACTCACCTGATTGATATTCTTAAGACTGAATCTCTCTCATCCTTTCGAAAAGCCATTGTCGAGGTTCGAAAGGGAACCAGGGGAGTGCATGCTCTGCTATCCGCCAGGTTTGAGAGATCAATACCGATCCCAATGAACGTTGGTTACATAGAAAGTGTTCAGGGTGGTATCTACCTTTTCTTTGGGGCGCAGGCTGACTCGCTTCGCAGAATCAATGACTGGGAAAAGGAAGAAAGGGTTAAGGAGCTATCCTGTCTATATTCGGTCGCGGAATGGATAGATGTATCCGAGTCCCTCAGTGATTTTTTTACAAGACTTCCGGAGTATCTCTCACGAGGTATGCGTTTCCCGGAGGAAGCGGTTGTCTGTTCCACATATCAGAATGTGGAGTACGGTCTGGAACCGGTGGGGGATGAATTCATAACCGTGAACCTGGTTGTAAATGGTGAGCAGAAGGGTGAAATAAGAGTTGGATACCTGAGCGAAACCCGTAACGTGCTGCCTGAAGAGCAGAAAATGCTGTTTGAAATAGGAAGAATGCTCAGTCTGGCGCTCGAAAGGAAAGAACTCTCAGAAAAAATCGTTCTCAAACAGGAAGAGGAAGAGGAGTTCAACAGACATCTGAGAGAGCTTGAAAAGGAAATCAGCAAACGTGAAAAGGAGTTTGAAGCGCAGAAGCAGAAATTGAGTACTGCTGATTCTTATCTGAACCGTATCAACAGAAGCTGGGATGAAGCCAGCCGCAGGCTTGAAACCATGTTCCAGGCGATCCCTGATGAAGTGATGCTCATAGATCTAAACAGGAACGTAGTTATGAGCAACCAGGAGAATGTCGTACCCGGTGACAAATGTTACAGAACCTATTTTAAAAGGGAAACTCCCTGCGAGGATTGTCGACTGGCAAGGATAAAGCGGGACAAGACACCGATTACCATTACCATACG
Organism: Candidatus Fermentibacterota bacterium; assembly: GCA_030607835.1. Taxonomy (GTDB): domain Bacteria; phylum Fermentibacterota; class Fermentibacteria; order Fermentibacterales; family JCC-6; genus Aegiribacteria. The sequence goes on from JAUWJE010000097.1 coordinate 3,319, forward strand.
AGATGATGACAGATATCTTCAGGTTCACGCTCTTCCGATATACAACCAGGAAGAGGAGGTTGATGGAATCCTTGAATTCTACAGGGATATCACACTTGAGAAGACCTACGAACAGCAACTGCAGCAGGCTGACAAGCTGGCTTCCCTGGGTCAGCTTGTAAGCGGCATCGGCCATGAGATCAACAATCCGAACCAGTTCATCAGGGGAAATATCAAGATTATCAATCAGGCGATTACGGACATGCTGCCGATTGTTGATAATTACTACAAAGAACATCCCGATCTCAAAATCGCAAGGCTTAAATACGATTTCTTCAGACAACATATAATGACCCTGGTGGATGACATGTCTCACGGTTCGGAACGGATAAAGGGTATTGTGGAGGGTCTTCGTGGTTTTGCCAGAAAGGATGAGGGCCTTCTTGTGGATACAGTTGATGTCAACACTCTCATAGAAGCTACAACAAGGCTGGTTCAGAACGAGGTTCACAAGCATGCTGAGATCGAGTTGGAGTTGAGCGAGGATGTAAAGACGTTCACAGGCAATTCCCAGAAAATCGAGCAGGTGCTCGTAAACCTTATAGTGAACTCTGCTCAGGCTATACCTGATGACAGAAAAGGACTTATTACTGTCAGAACAAGGATGGATAAAGATGCCGTTTTCATAGAGATTGAGGACAACGGCAAAGGAATGGATGAGAAAACTCTGAAGCTGATCTTCGATCCGTTCTTCACGACAAAACGCACAAAGGGCGGAACAGGTCTGGGGCTCGCGATTGCCTTCAGAATTATCGAGGAGCATGGTGGCAGCATTTCAGTAAGCAGCAAACCTGGTACTGGAACACAGGTCACAATCAGGATTCCACTGCAGGATCATGAAAGAGACAGGGAGGTGAAGAAGTGAATAGAATTCTGATAGTCGATGACGATGTTGCTGTAACCAACTACTTTATGGTTTTTCTGATGCAGACCGAAGCGTTTGAGCCCACTGTTGTCAACGATTCAAGAGAAGTTGAGACCATTCTTGGCAGTGAGCAGTTTGATGTAATCATGCTCGATCTTGATATGCCGAACGTAAGCGGGATGGATATCCTTAAATTAATGCGGGCAAAAAATATAAGTATCCCCGTTGTGATTCTTACAGGTGTCAACGATATCGATCTTGCTGTTAAGTCGATGAAGCTTGGAGCCTTTGATTACCTGACAAAACCTGTGGACGATGAATACCTTCTTGAAGTTCTGGACAGAGCTATGGAGTATGGTGCAATGCATGATACCATTGATAGACTGCCCGAGTTGCTTTCCAGAGAGGATCTGGATCACAAGGCCGCCTTCGAAAGACTCCCTACACAGGATCCTGGTGTGATACGGCTTTTTCATCAGGCTGAGAAAATGGCAAAGGGAGATCTCAGTGTATTCATCTGGGGAGAAAGGGGTACAGGAAAAGAATCACTTGCACGAGCTATTCACAATGCTTCTCCAAGGATCGACAGACCCTTTATCGCTCTTGATAGCGCTTCTCATTCACAGGAAGAATTCTCCGTGGAACTATTTGGCAGAGCAAAGGACTGGAGCGGAAGAAGCAAGGAGATGCCTGGTTTTCTTGAAACGGCATCCGGTGGTACACTGTTTATCGATAATATCGAGAATATGAGTCTACCGGTTCAGGTGAGACTCAAGAGAGTAATCCAGACGAACGAGTACTACAGGGATAACTCGACAGAGATACTGGGCTGTGATGTTCGATTCATTGTAGCTTCCACTCATGATCTTACCAGCTCAAAGTATCGCGATTCCTTCTCGCGAGATCTGCTTTACCATCTTATGGTGAATTCCATCCAGATTCCACCTCTGAGGGACAGGATGGACGATATTCCGCTACTTGCGAAATTCTTCCTGAAGATGGAGCTTGAGCGAACGGGAAAAGAACTTGCCGGTATTTCAGACGATCTGATGGATCTTCTTCAGCAGTATAGTTTTCCTGATAATATGCAGGAGTTGAGAAATATTATTGCAAGTGCGGTTGTGAATACTGAGGGAGATACAATTACTCCTGACTCTCTCTCTCCATATATCCTCGAACGAATAACACCGGGTGAAGTTACAGGTGGATTTACTCCAATGAAGCTCAAGGAAGCAATAATGGATTTCGTGACAAAAACAATGGAGTATTGTGGTTGCAACAAGAAAGATGCTGCCAGGCTTCTTGGTATTTCACAGGACGAACTTGATCAGTATATTAATAAAGAGAGTTGTCCTGAATAATTTATGTTTTCTTTCTCTTGTCAGGTGACAGTGCTGATGTTCGTAACTAGTCTGCTGGTTGATACTGAGTTTGTGAGTGGAATAGCATCATGAGTTTAATAGCCTGGATACTGTTTCTTTTCACTCTTGGGATAGTCAATCTGACTGTTGGAGTTAGAGGAATGAGAAGTTTTCTCTCTCAGGAAACATCTATTACAACAGATCAGAGCCTTCAAAGCTTTAAGAGTATGGTTCGGAAACAGATGTATCAGGCGGTTCTTCAACTGCTCATTCTGGGAACCATGTGTGTGCTGGGAATACTAGGTATTATTAATGGAAGATTGAGTTTTACCGGATTTGTACTTTTCTTACTGCTCAACGTAATAAATATCTTTGCCGGTAAGTGGGCAAAGAGTATTGAGAAGAAGACAAGATCTCTCAAAGTGGAAGATCAGAATCTTCTTGTTGAGTATAAATCCATATGCAGAACCTGGGTCAGGAAACCGTTCCCCGATTTCAGACATTAGTGCCACCCACCATTAAAATGAGCATGCTGCACAGTAATTTCTAGTATCTGTCGAGATACCTTTCGATTTCCCAGTGATGGATCACCTTGATGTACTCTTCCCATTCCCTTCTCTTGTTGAACATGAAATGCCCGTATATGTGCTCTCCCAGTGCCTCAATTATCACATCATCCTTTTCCAGATAGTTGAGGGCCTCATAAAGACTTGATGGCAGATGATATATCTTCAACCTTCTTTTCTCACGCTTGCTCATTTTGAAGATATTCCTGTTTACCGGTTTGCCGCAGTCCATTCCTTTTTCTATTCCGTCCAGACCCGCAGCGAGAAGCACCGTAAGCGCCAGGTAGGGATTGCATGAGGGATCGGGCACCCTTACTTCACACCTTGCCTCGGGTCCCTTTCTTGCAGGTACACGTATGAGAGGAGAACGGTTCTTTTCCGACCAGGCAACATTTATCGGAGCTTCGTAGCCAGGGACAAGTCTTTTATACGAATTCACAAGTGGATTTGTTACCGCAACCAGTGCCCTGGCATGGTTAAGAAGACCCGCAATAAAACCTCTCGCGGAAGACGACAGACCGTTCTCACCCTCCGGATCATCGAAGGCGTTGTCTCCAGAAAGAGTGAACAGGGACATGTTCATATGCATTCCTGATCCGTTAACATCAGAAAGCGGTTTGGGCATGAATGTTGCATGAAGCTTGTGTGAAAGAGCCACTTTCTTAACTACGAATCTGAACGTAACGATATTGTCAGCTGTCTTCACCGCATCGGTATACTTGAAATCGATTTCATGCTGTCCGGGGGCAACCTCGTGATGAGCTGCCTCCACTTCGTAGCCCATTGACTCAAGCACCAGGGCTATATCCCGCCTGGCTTCCTCTCCCCGGTCAACAGGTGAGAGATCAAAATAGCTTCCCCTGTCGTGCGTTTCAGTGACAGGATTGCCGGAGGCATCCACCTGAAAGAGAAAGAA